>JBGTEN010000307.1:0-18969 GCA_041747755.1 Arenibacter sp.
TTTATGGCCGGTCATGGAGAACACGGTAGTAAAAGCAGAAGCACAGGGGCAGATGGTGCCGATGTTTATATGGAAGTCCCCTTGGGAACCGCCATTAAGGATTTGGAAACTAATGAACTACTCTTTGAAATTACCGAAGAGGGACAAGAAGAAATTATCCTTCAAGGCGGCATGGGAGGTCGTGGCAACTGGCATTTTAGGACAGCTACCAACCAAACACCGCGTTATTCCCAGCCGGGAATTCCGGGACAAGAAAGAGAAGTTACTTTAGAGCTAAAAGTTTTGGCAGATGTTGGTTTGGTGGGCTTCCCCAATGCAGGGAAATCTACATTACTTTCAGTGGTTACATCGGCTAAACCAAAGATTGCGGACTATGAATTCACCACCTTGAAACCCAATTTAGGAATCGTACAATACCGGGATTTTCAAAGCTTTGTAATTGCAGATATTCCCGGAATTATTGAAGGCGCAGCTGAGGGGAAAGGTTTGGGGCATTATTTTTTACGGCATATAGAGCGCAATTCCATTTTACTCTTTTTAATTCCTGCCGATAGTAAAGACATCAGTAAAGAATATGAAATTTTACTCGATGAATTACGAAGGTACAATCCTGAGCTTTTAGACAAAGAGCGCCTTGTAGCAATCTCTAAAAGCGATATGCTGGATGAAGAACTGCAGAACGAAATGAAGATAGAATTGGATAAAGAATTTAAGGATATCCCCTATATTTTTATTTCCTCGGTTGCCCAACAAGGTCTTCAGGAACTAAAAGACAAACTTTGGACGATGCTTAACGGTTGAATGGAGTCTGTTTAAAACCGAAAGTCTAATTTCCAATTTTTTAAGTTGCAAGATGTTTGTGATAAGTAAACCTTTTTAAACAATAGATATTTGAAAGGTTAAACAGCCTTGGAATAGTATGGAAAAATTTGACTAGATTTGAGATTGATAATTCTCTTTAAATATGTCTTTCTATACGTTGCGATTCAAGAGTAGGGCCTTAAAAATTGTAGGTATGGCGCTTTCAGTTTTTGTTTTGCCAAATGAAATGCAAGCTCAAAACTATAGTGCCTTAAAAACCGAAACGGTATTTAGGGTAAATTTCTTAAACCCCGGTATAGAGTTGGAACTGCCCACAGGAACGTATTCCACTTTTTCGGCCGGTTTGGGTATTGGGTATGGCGGTGCCTATCCGGATATTAATTTTGGAGGTAGCGGATTTGTCTATATTATAGCGCCCTTTTTGGATTTACAACAAAAGTTCTTTTATAATCGTGAAAAACGACACGGGAAGGGATATGAGATAAATCATAATTCCGGAAACTTCTTTTCAATAAGGTTTGTAACCCGCGGAAACTCTATTGCGGAGAACGTTAACAGGACCTCTAATTTCGATTTCGCAATTGGTCCTACCTGGGGCATCCAAAGAAGCTATAAGGGCAATTTTCACGTACTTTTTGATGTGGGGCCACAGTTTTACTTGGACACCAACGGCAATGGTAATGTTTGGCCTGTAATGTTGCAACTCAATTTGGGATTCGACCTTTGAAATGAAAATCCCCTTTCCACATATAGTTAAGGCTGGGTTACTGTTTTTGAAAATATCGTGTGGTACTGTCATGATTATATGGATGACAATAGCATTGTTCTCATCCTGTGCAGGACCTAAATACACTTATTATTTTGAGACGGGAAAATACATGGACTTTAGAAATGGGAAATGGATTTTGAACGATGCCACTGCAAACAAACGATTTGTAGATCAACGTTTGTATACAACCGCAAAAGAAGGGTTCCAGAACATATTGGGAGATTCATTACTGGAAATCCATACCCTTAGGGGCAGTAAATTAATGCCTCCCACTATTCCTTTTGATATGGATTCAAAAGCACTTATGGATTTGGGGCATATAAGCGGATGCGATTACCTTATAAATATTACTGCGAAGATCATGAGTTCCGGGGTGGGGCCTATAACCCTATTTACAAGTAATGATCCTGACTACTATGACAGGAATGAGTCTGTGGTAACGATTAAAATATACCATCTGCCCACAGGGCTGGAGGTGTCATCTTCTTCCGTTAATGCCAAACTGGAAGAACGGGGGAGTGCCTTTGAGGATGAAGAGAAGCTGCAAATACCAAGAATAAATATGAGTTCTGAAACCGCTGCCTTAAAGGCCACCAGAAAGCTTATCCGGAAATATTCCAAATACAGCTACAAAGAAAAAGAGGGTTTATAAGCCCTCTTTCCAAAGTAAACTATGGTTTATAACTTAGTTTGCCTTACCTAAAATCCTTGTTCCTTTCCAAACCCCATTTCTTAGGGCAGCACCATACATATCCACCTCAAGTGAGGCGTATTTCTTTCCTTTTAATTGATTTAGAAGTTGTTGGTCAAGCGGTTTGTTGCTACTCCATGAAAGAAGAAAGTTAAAATCAAAATTTCTATTTGCTTCACTTCTGTGCTTCAGAACTACAGCAGTTTGTGAGAATTGGTATTTGGTAGGTAAAAACTTAAAAATTGCAACATTAACCTTATCATTTTGCATGTCGGAAGCTAAGCTTGGAATTCTGTTTGCTGCCATTTTTAATAAGTTGTTTATCGTTTTATTAGCGTCCTTACCTGTTAGGGTATAAAAAGGCTCGTCTCCAAATATTCCTATTTCTAATTCTGCCAAGGTTTCTGCGGGATTTATAGGCCAATTACTAGGACCAGGATATTGCGGTACAACATTGCCAACCATATCATAACTTATACCTTTATATTTTAAGGTTACCCGTTTAGGGTCAGTAGCCTTAAAGGGTGAGAAGTTGAGATTGTAGGTATAGATTGCGTGATTGATGCCAAGACGGACACCATCGGAGGTTTCCGATTCAGACCATCCAATTAAACGTTTTTTCTGGTATCTTGCCGTAGCTCCAATCGTTGACCATAAAAAATAATTATTGTTGTAAAATTTGGTCTTTATCCGGTGGTCGCTATCATGGTATTGATTAACATCAATAGTGTTTCCAAAAACTTTCTGCCACAAACTATTTTCAGTGTAAACGGCAACGGGAAAAGAATGGGTGCTTAAAATAGGAGCTTCCTTATCTGTGTAATTTGGATTAATTTTATTTTCTTGGTTAAAAGGGTTTAGGGGGTTGTTTTCATATTCAACAACGAAAAGGTTTATATCCTGGTCTATTTGGACGGTTTTACCTCTAACAGGGTTCAGGTCGAAATTTAAAGCATGTTCATTTGTATGTGTGCTAGAAGATTCACTTCGGTTCCAATTAAATAAATCTGTTATCTCCAATTGATTAAGGTAGTCTAAAAGTTTCTTCTTTTTTTCCTTTTTGCAAAAGTATAAACCGTTTGTGGTGTAGATGTAGTATATTCCATTAACGATAATCTCTCTATCCTCATTTAATACTGATGCAAACTTTGAATCTGCTATGAGATCATCATCTAAATCTATTTCCTCTTTGCTTTTATTAAATGAATGCAGAATGCCCTTTTTTGATAGTCTACTAGCTTTCCGAGAAAGGAAATTATCAACATCAACTCCCTCTAAGTCTTTAAAATAGGGAGTTAAGGGTTGAAAACCTGCATGTGCAAAATTTTCTATTTTTGAAGTTACACCATCTTGATCTTCATTTTCAAGTAACATAATGAGGTCTTCTTTTGATGAGAATGACAGTATATTATCTTCCAAGGTTATTGAGGACCTAGACTCAGTTACTGCATTTTGGTCTATCTCATTAAATCTACTCTCCTCATATGAGCAGGAATAGCAAACCATTGTCAAAAAAAGAATACTGATTAGTTTGGTAATTGTTTTCATATTAAGAAATTTTATAAGGTTAAATAACTGCGATTAAAAAGAATACCCAACACCAATTTGTAGCCAGTTTAACTTGGCGGTTTCGCCAGAGGAGGCTTCCTTCAGGCGATTTGTGACCTCAAAGGAATATCTCGCCTGCAAGCTAAATTGATTTGTAATATCATATCCAAGTCCCGCATTAAGATCAATACCTAACCTGTTTATTTCATCAGGTTTTAGACCAATTAGATAACTGAGTTGGGGTCCTGCTAGTAAGTAGAATTTTTCTACAACATAGTGATGCGCCCCAACAGATACTAACGCGAGGCTATTACCGCTAAAATTACCATAGTCTAGTTCTGCTGTAATACCTAATTTTTCACTTAGTGGCATTCTGGAAAAAACACCTAGATAAAACCCCGTATCGGATGCGGAAATGCTGTAGTCTTCCCCTTTTTCCTTCGCAGCCCCATTTAAAAGACCGCCGGTTACGCCTAAGATAACTTGTTGGGAATAGGTACTATTGCTGCATAAGCATGCGCCAATAAAATAGGTTAACACCATGTAAATAATTTTGTTCGTCATAAGGTTATTGAGTTAAAGAAGCGATTGGTTTTGCTGTTTATACGCCCTTGTATTTTTTGGCAAAGATAGAGAGCCAAAATAGAAGTAGACTACATAAAAAACCTTAGTTTTTTTAAGGCTTCTATGTTGAAATAGTGCGTAACATCGGGATTAATGATGTAAACCATGAAAAGCCCAAAAAAATGAGGAGTTAAAAATTGTAGTTTAAGAAAGTCACATTTTCAGATCTTCATCAATGCTTCCAGTGGAAGATGTCACTTTTTACAAAGACCTCCATCCTTTAAGCCCCTAAGTACCCTAGGATCCTTAACTTAGAACCATACTATGGTATAAAACAAGAAACGTTTCACCGAATATGTAGATAATTACTAACTGAGAATCAATTTTTTAAGTAATTTTATTTAAAACCTGTATGATGAAAATAGCCATGTTTTTCATGTTTGCACTTTTACTTGTTTCTTGCAATGCAGTAAGAGTAAATTATGACTACGACAAAGACACCAACTTTTCAAATTATACTACATACAACTATTACCCGGATGTGGTTACAGGTCTTAGTGATTTGGATAATAAACGCTTATTTACCGCAGTAGACCAGGTTCTGGCTACCAAAGGAATCTTACTTTCCGAGGAACCAGATTTCTTGGTCAACATTCAAGGAAGATCAACTCAAATGCCGAGAAACAATAATGTAGGCGTTGGCCTTGGTGGGGGAAGAGGTGGTCTTGGAGGTGGTATCTCTATGGGCATTCCGGTGGGCCAACCTAATACGGAGATGGAACTACAGTTTGACTTTGTGGATGCCCAAAAGCGAGCTCTTTTTTGGCAGGGAACTAGTAGGGGGAGCTTTAACGAAAACCTTGCCCCTGCTTCACGGGAACAAAAGTTTAAAGAAATTGTAGGTAAGGTATTTTCTAAGTATCCTCCAAAAGTAAAGAAATAGAATCCCTTTGAATTATTTGCTTCTTTTTAGTTGGTAAAGTTTCAACGCTCATTACCGACCGCATAAAACCCAAATTTTACCGCTCTTCATATTCTGGTTTTTAACGCGCTACCATCATTTTATATTTGTTTTCATAAAAAATATCGGTTTTTTCCAGTAAAAAATTAATTTTAACTACTTGGCAATAAACCTTATTGTTACTAAACATTAAAAATATAACTATGAAAAGTATGAAAAAAGTTTTTGTATTGCTCTTTATGGCTATCGGCCTTCAGGCTTGGTCTCAAGAAGCTCAGGGAAATTGGAAGGGTACGCTCTCAGTACAGGGCATAGAAATGCCTTTAATATTTAATATCACTCAAACCAATGGCGTGTATACTTCAACAATGGATAGTCCTGCTCAAGGCGCCACGGACATTCCCATGGATGAGACCACTTTTATTAACAATGAACTTAGTATTCAGTTTAAGCAGGCGGGCATTAAATATGTGGGACAGCTAGAAGATTCAAAAATTACAGGTATCTTTTTTCAAGGCGGAATGGAGTTGCCCTTACTTCTTGAAAAATCTGAAAAGACCATCCCCGGTAATCCGGAATTAGTTACATCGGATATGAAATTAGATGAGCTGGCTGCGCTTGATGCCGGGAATTATAGATATACGGTAGAAGATTATTTCGCAAAACCAAAAGCTGCTACATTTCGTTTTTCACCCGATGGTAAATATTTATCTTACAGAGAAAAGGATGAAAATGCAAAGAACCATGTGTACGTTAAGGACATCGCAACAGGAAAGGCTGTTCGTGCCATTGAAGAAAAAGAGGAACTAATACGCGGTTATGGATGGATCAACAATGAAAGATTAGTTTATTTAATGGACAAAGGAGGTGATGAAAACTACCATGTTTACATAGCTGGTATTGATGGATCAAATCTAAAAGACCTTACTCCTTATGATGGGGTTCAAGCCCAGTTTAGTGATCTTTTAAAGGACGATAAGGATCATATCATCGTTCAAATGAATAAGAATAATCCTCAGGTTTTTGAACCCTATAAAATTAATGTAGTTACCGGGGAAACAGTGCAATTATATAAAAATGAAGATATTGCTAATCCTATAATGGGCTATAACTTTGATAAAGATGGGAATTTAAAAGCCTTTACAAGATTACGTGATGGTGTAGAACAGGATGTGTACTTTAAAAACGATAGCGGGACTTTTGAGCTTCTGAAAAGCCTAAGCTGGAAAGATGAATTTTCAATTTTACAATTTGACTACGCCACGCCATATCCACACGACGCTTATGTAATTTCGAATCTGGAAAATGACAAATCCGAAATAGTTTTATATGATTTAAAGGAAAATAAAATCATTAAAAAGGTTTTTTCAAATGATAATTATGATGTTTCAAATCTTTCTGTTTCCAGAAAACGAAATTGGGAGCTAGATTACTTTACCTATGAGGGAGAAAAGCAAGTTATTGTTCCCGTAAGTAATTATTTCAAAAACCTGCATTCCAAGTTTGGTAAAAAATTTGGAGATAAACAGTATAGCATAATCAGCCACACCGACGATGAAAATCATTACCTGCTCTATGTCTCGAGTGATAAACTATATGGAAAATATTATTCGTATCAAGTAAATAAAGATGAATTCAAAGAGGTTTTTGATCTTATGCCACAATTAAAGGAAGAAGACATGGCAGAAATGCGCCCCATAACTTTTAAAAGTAGGGACGGCGTTACCTTAAATGGCTATATTACGTTACCGAAAGCTGCCCTTCAAGGACAAAAAGTTCCGGTAATTGTGAATCCGCACGGGGGACCCCAAGGGATTCGGGATTCATGGGGATTTAATCCCGAAGCGCAACTGTTTGCTTCTCGAGGGTATGCCACACTACAGGTTAATTTTAGAATTTCCGGAGGTTATGGAAAAGAATTTTTGGAGTCCGGGTTTAAGCAGATTGGAAGAAAGGCTATGGATGATGTTGAAGACGGACTGCAATACGTAATTAAGCAAGGATGGGTTGATAAGGATAGGGCCGCAATTTACGGTGGAAGTCATGGGGGTTATGCTGTACTTAGAGGATTGACCAAAACACCTGATTTGTATGCATGTGGTGTAGACTATGTTGGGGTCTCTAACCTCTTTACTTTTATGAATACTATTCCTTCTTACTGGAAGCCCTATCTCAAAATACTTAAAGAGATTTGGTATGATGAAGATGTTCCGGAAGAAAAGAAGATAATGGAAGAAGTTTCTCCTGTCTTTCAGATAGATAAAATTAAAAAACCCTTGTTTGTAGTTCAAGGTGCAAATGATCCCAGAGTGAATATAGATGAATCGGACCAAATTGTTAGTGCCCTAAGAGCTAAAGGTTTTGATGTTCCCTATATGGTAAAATATGATGAGGGTCATGGTTTTGCAAAAGAGGAAAATTCCATAGCACTCTACAAATCTATGATGGGCTTTTATGCCAAATATTTGGGAGCAAAGGAAATAGAAAAACCCTTAAAAAATTAAACTGCAAATCAGTTGTTTATATGAGTAGAATATGGAACAAGACTGTAGAAGGTGGCTATGAATTGATCGTAGAGCACAATTTGATAGGTCATATGCGAATCGTATCTAATTCTTTGGGAGTAAAGGCCATTTTGCAAGTTGAATCAGATACGTTTACCATAACAAGAACTGGTTTTTGGAAAAATTCAATAGAAATTTCTAATAATCAGAATCAAATTATTGCCAAAGTATACGCAGAGAAATGGTATGCAAACACATCAATACTGGAATACAAAAACAAGAAATATAAATTGGTGCTTCGAAATAATCCTTTGGCCGAATATGTAATTCTTGAGAATAACCAGGAGCTGTTATCCTATGCACTAAATTCTGAAAATGGCAAAACAGGAATTAAAATTGTAGCATCAAATCCTAATGGCGATTATCTTCTGGATTTCTTGTTATGGTATTTGTTCGTACCTATCATTACCGAAAGCTTGGGCAACGATTTTACCTTTTTGCTATTGCTAAGTGCTCAATAAAACTATCGCTTATTAATAACTGTAAGGGAGCTATAACAAGCTCCCTTTTTTTGTTGTGCAGTTTGGGGTATATGGTTCTGTTAAAAGAATACCACTTGGCACAACTGTTTTGCCGTTGGTCATAATTTGATAGTAAAGGCCGCGTAATCGACTTATTTTTGAAGAATAACTAATTGAATCTAAAATAAAGAATAATGATAGCCATTGCAAAATTAATTATAGCATTGATAGTCAGTGTTATTTTTTGAAATTTTTAAACAATTATAAATTTTTTAAATATGAAAGCTATGGAAAATACAATACCAACAATTCGTAAAAAACAGCCACTATTAAAAGTGATATTTGTCACTTTATTGGTAGTCCTTGTTTCTGGTGGAATAGGGTTTCTAGTAGGAAAGGCAATCTATTATTTGACTAGTTGATAGATAAGGGTTTTATTTATAGAATAAAAAAGTTTGAACAGGTTGGTTGTTGTATTTTGAACAAAACTTTTTTATGAACATTTTTAATAAAGTATATAGTATATGTTAAAAAAATATAGGTGGGATATTGCCTTCTGGACTGTTCAAGTTTTTGGATGGGGAGGGCTTACGTACATAGCCTATTTGTTTACGCCCAATACCGACGGATATAAGGAAACAGGTTTTTTTTATTTTCTTCTTATAATTACGTTTGGCATTGGGGTTATTTGTACCGGATTGTTGCGTTGGTACTTAAACAAAAATGTTTCTCTAGATAATTTTAATACAAAAGAATTAGCAAAAATTCTTGTTGCCATTACGGTTAGTTCATTGCTATATTTTGGGCTTAGCTACTGTTCCGGATTTTTAAAGGGGTACTTTGATAGAGAGGTGATTAAAATACCTGACCTGTACAAAGAATTCGGTGTTGGTTTGGCCATCCTTAATTCTTTTCTAACCATTATTGGGTGGACAATTTTTTATATGTCTGTAAAAATAGTATTCAAGTTAAATGCCGACCGTCTTGAGCGCTCTGAACTAAATGCAGCATTAAAGCAATCCCAATTAAACACTTTAAAAGGACAGATTAATCCCCACTTTATGTTTAATAGTTTAAATAATATTCGTGGATTGATGCTGGAAGATGTGGACCGCAGTCGGGACATGTTGACCAAGCTTTCCGAAATGTTACGCTATTCGCTAACCAAGAATGATATAAATTCTATTGCTCTTCGGGAGGAGTTGGAGATGGTAGAAAATTATGTAGCTCTTTCTAAGATACAAATGGAAGAGCGGTTGGTTTTTGAAACCGATATTCCGGCGAATACCCTAGACCTTCCCATACCGCCTATGATTATACAATTATTGGTAGAGAATGCTGCCAAACATGGTATCTCCAAAATAAAGTCGGGTGGAAAAATCTTTCTAAAAGCCGCCGCAAGCGATAAGGAACTTTTAATTACTGTTACCAATACCGGCGCCTTAAGTATTGCAAAAGATTCCACTCAACTAGGGCTCAAAAACATCAGGCAACGCTTGCGCTTATTGTACGGGGAAAAGGCCAGTTTTAGTCTAGTTGAAATGAATGGGGAAGTGATATCAACAATCATAATTCCGTTATAATGAGAAATATTAAGACCGTAATTGTAGAAGATTCCCGACTAGCGAGAAATGAACTCAAAGAACTTATAAAAGCCTATGAGAACATAGAGCTTTTGGGAGAGGCAGAGAATGTGGATGAAGCATTGTTATTAATACAAAATACGCGTCCGGATGTCTTGTTTTTGGACATCAATATGCCGGAAAAAGACGGTTTCGAGCTTCTTGAACAGTTAGATGAGGTTCCTATTACAGTTTTTACAACTGCTTATGATGAATATGCTATTAAGTCTTTTGAGTATAATGCCTTGGATTACCTCTTAAAACCTATTAGTGAAAAGCGCTTTGGCATGGCTATGGATAAGGTGCTCGGGGAATTAGATAAGCAAAATGATGCTAAGGTTTCGGTGCCATCACTGAATGAAAATAGCCAGATTTTTATAAAGGATGGAGAAAAATGTTGGTTGGTAAAGATTAGGGATATTTCTCATTTCGAAATTGTAGGCAATTACACCCGTGTGTTCTTTCAAGACCAAAAACCCATGCTTTATAAATCCTTAAATCAAGTAGAGGAAAAGCTCCCACAACAAAGTTTTTTCAGGGCTAATCGGCAACAAATTATAAATACAAATTTTATAGAAAATGTGGTACCCTGGTTTAATGGAAAATTAAAACTCACCATGAAATCCGGTGATGAGATAGAAGTTTCCAGAAGGCAATCCTATCTTTTTAAAGATAGAATGTCTTTGTAGAATTAAATAAAAAGGACTCTATGACCATATAGAACCCTTTTTTATTTTTGCTGCAAATTAATTTACTTTAATCCGTAGCCCCTCACTATGACTGCTAAATTCCGGAGCGTACATGCTTTGAATAGTAGTAATACCGTTACTGAAATCTCCTGCATTATTTACCCGTACATCATATTCAAAAACATACACCCCTTTTGGTAGGTAATCGAAGAAAAAGTTGGTGCTGGCATCTTTGGTGCTTTCATAATACCCCAAACCGTCTTGCCATTTGTAGGTAGATAGCACATTTATAGGTTCCAATCCCGAAGCACGCATATCTTTCATGTGTACAAATTCCATAGGGCGATCTGCGCGTAGTTCTATGCGAACCCGAACCAAATCTCCCACCTTAAGATTGGAGGCAGACGTAATTTCAGATAACTGCTCCCCCAATCCTGTGTTGTTCTTTATAAATAACTTTTTCTGTAACTTCAATGGGGTTTCTGCCGGTGTGATTTTGTCTAAATCCTCAAAATACTGCCAATATAAAGCACCCCAGGCAATGCCCTCGCCTTTTTTGCTTAGTTGCACTTCTGCCATAATAGGCTGAATCTCGTTACTATTCCATGCCGTTTTGTAATAGCCTGTACCCGCTTCTGCCTTTATATTGTCTAATTTTGAAGGGTCTATTTTTTGTCCGCCAACAAGTACATCAACCGCTTCTGTGACCGAAAGCCAATTGTTACCCTGTAATAACAGCGCATAAACTGCCTCCGTGGTGGCTTTGGTGGTTTTCCATTGGCTGGTTTGTTTGTTTTTAAGCAGCCAGATTTTTAAATTGTCTACCGTTTGAATATCGTTTTGTATTTCTGAAAACGCCTCAATCAACAATGCTTGGGTTTCAATGGGTGCCTGATACCAGTACCATGACGCCGTGTTTTCTTTCCAATACATGCCCAACTCTTCTGAAGTAATGCTATTTTCTTTTAGGGATTGAAGGATTTTTGAAGCCGTACTTGTATCGTCCATGCGGTGCAATACCAAAGCCAACAAGCCTTTGCTGTACAGACTCTTTTTGGTCCAATACTTTTGAGCCTGACCCTTGTAATAGGTTTGGATTTCGGTTGCTTTTTTTGAAGATGTGATATCCTTGAAAAAGCTGCGCATATACAGGTAATGCAACTGAGTCTCACTCAAATGATCGTCATTCATATTTGTTGCTCGCTTTTTCATTTGTTCGTATTCCTCTATAAATTGGGCATCCAAATAGGAAATGGCATCGGAAATCATTTGTTGGTTATCAGTATCAAGAGTATTTACATTTAACTTTCTTAAATGCCCAAAACCGGTAACAATATGTTGGGTAATGAATCTGTTAGCCTGTCCCCCCTGAAACCAGGCCCAGGCACCAGAGGACATTTGGTTGCCCTTAAGCTTGTTTAAAGCCATGGCTTGCTCATTGTTCATTTTGTTCAGGTTGAATAACAGGGCAATTCGTTTTTTCTGTTCCGTTTCTGATTGTGCATCGCGCAACCATGGGGTTTCTTGGATAAGAATCGACTTTAGCTCCTCATTCTTCTCCAAATTACTCAATAAGGCATCACTAGTTGCCCAAAGATCAAATACCTGCCTTATTCTTGGGTTCACATTAGCAATGTGGCTTGCCAAGGAATTGGCATAGTATCTGGAAAAAATTTGCTCGTTACAGTCATAGGGGTATTCCATCAAATAGGGAAGGGCCTGTACCGCATACCAAGCCGGATTGGAGGTAATCTCTAAGGTCAACTTATGATTTTTTATTGTGGATGAAGTATTCCCTTTCAGCTTATCCAATACAAATGTTTTGGACTGGTTACTCCTAACCCACATGGGTAAGGTTTCGGTAACGAGCATTCTGTTGGTGAGGACGGGCAATACATTTTGCTCTCCATCACTAAAGTCGCCCGCTTTTGCCATTACTTTATATTGAATAGCCTGTATTCCCTCGGGAACTTTAAAACGCCAAGAAACTTGGGTATTTCCCGATGCATCTATAGCAAAAGGCTGCTCAGACGACTGGGAGGCATGAGATACCAGTAGTTGCGGTGTAATCTCCAAACCGTTTAGTGCATTTACCAATTCCAACTTGGCAGCTCCGTTCAGTTTTTTATCTGTAAGATTGGCTATTTTGGTACTCAAGGTAATTTCATCTCCTTCCCGTAAAAATCGGGGTGCGTTTGGGGTCACCATTAACTCTTTTTGTGTTACGGTTTCTAAGGTTCTTATAGTGCTCTCCAGATTTTTGGTATGCGCTAAAAGTTGTAATTTCCATTTGGTCAACGCTTCCGGAGTGGTAAAACTAAAAGAAACATTTCCCTTTTCATCGGTGCGCAATTGGGGAAAGAAAAAAGCAGTTTCCTGAAGGTTGGTACGAACCTGTACCTCGCCAAAATCGGTCTCTTTTTTGGGTTGTTCTGTTGGGGCACTTTCTATTTGGACGCCGGCTGCTTTTCCTCCTAACATAGTAGGGGCTGCTGCATCTTCCATAACCTCAATAGCAGATCCTAATGTCTCTTTTTTATTTCGACTTGAATATCCTGTAATTACAATTTCATCCAATGCACTTGAATCTTCCTCTAAATAGACTTCATAGAAATTGTCTTTTCCAATTTTTTTCTCTAAAGTTTTATAACCTAGGTTAACAAATACTAAACTTTGACCTTCAACCGCTTCAATCGAAAATTCACCATCAAAATCTGTTTGGGTTCCCAATGAAGTACCTTTGACGGTTATATTTGCTCCAGGTAAAGGCTCACCATTCCCATCAAGGACTTTTCCCTTAATTGTCCCTTCCGGAATTTCCTTTTGATAAGAAGCTAGCACTTTGCTCGGTTTTATTGTTCTTCTAGCATATTGCTGCCTTCCATAATATGGATTGCCAAAATACAACCCAAACCAATTAAAAGTATCATACTGCTGCTGGTTGTAAGAATAGCCTTGATTTTTAGCTTCATAATACCTAAAATAGGCTAGTCCAAAACTGTTATTAGCATTGCTGTAGCTATTGGTATAATAGGTGGGTTGGTTTAGCGGGTAAAAACTCCAGTAATGACTTTTAAAGGCATCCAAAGAAGCATCGTACATACTTGCCAGTAGCTCTGCCGTTACCTTATCTCCTTGAGGCCCTTTTATTTTAAACGTCCAGCTTTCTTCAATTCCCGGCTGTAATTTATCCCGGAAGGTAATCGTTTCTATTTCCAAATCGGTTTTGGGATAAGGAACATACACGGGCATGGTGCCGGAAGTAAATGCGTTGTAAAAAGAAAAACTGTAGTTAATGGAAAATCCGCCCAAATCCTTTTCGGTCACCGGTATGGCTAGGGTCTTACTATTGCTGTTTAATTGCACAATTTGCGTGTCCACAATTTTTTTATCCTTTTCAACCGTTATGGTAACATTCAAATTTTCGGCGCTGGAGCTGATTTTTAGCTGTACCTTATCGCCTGACGTATAGCTGGTTTTATCCGTTTTTATTTCAAACAACTGCTTGTCTGCCAAATATTGGTCTTTCTCACTGTACAGGGCTGTGATGGCTTTATCGGTTACCAACTGTCCAAATTTATCTGTAGTCTCCAGCTCAATCACATATTTCCCGGAAAGCCATTTTTTGCTGTTCGCCAAAGAAACAGTAGAAGATTTTTGGGTATCGAATGCTGTTTCCCAGACCAAGACCCCTTTTTCCCAATTCAGTTCATTATCTTCTTTGGAATAGGCTTCATGCGGAAATAGGGCTTTAAACTCCGCTTCTGTTCCCAAAGGATAGTCAGGTGCGGACCAGGGTCTTTTGCGTAATGCAGCCTTTGGGGCTTCTAGTTTATATATTTTGATTGTGCCATTGGCGGGCGTAAATTGCCCATTGAGGTTATTGGTAGTAATTGTAATTTTATTGTCTATATCTTTATCTATAGCATTTGGCACCAAAATAGTTGCTGTTAGGGCATGGTAGCCAACACGAACAATAGTGGAAGTGCTATGGGTTTCCCCATTAATGTCCGTAACATCTGCGGTAACTTCATAAGTAAACACTGGAAGGTTATCTTTTGAAATGGAGTTATCCGGTAGGGCCTTAAAGTTAATTTTATAATTGCCGGAAGCATCAGAGGTGGTTTCGCCATGAGCTATTTCTTGCGGATTTCCTTGAAATGGTATTCTGCCCCAATAATACCATCTTGGAAAATAGACCACCCTTTTTACCGTGTAGACCACTTTAGCATCGCTAATGGCGCTACCGGCATATGCACTGGCCTTTCCGCCAACGGTGATACTATCATTTACCTTGTAGGTTTCCGTGATAGGCTCAAAAGAGGTTTCAAATTTAGGGCGTTTGTATTCTTCAACTGAAAAAAAGTAGTTCTCCTTAACTAAATTGAAATCGCCACGAACTTCAATATAATATTCCCCGGTAAGGCCAGAATTTGGCAGAATAAAGTCACCATGAAAAGACCCGAAATCATTGGTTTTTAATGTTAATTTTGAAACTTCCTGACCGTTTACATCAAAAAGGGTTACAAAGATATTTTTATCGTGGGCAACAATAGATTTTTCCTTCAAATTTTCTAACAAAATCCCTTTAAAATATAAGGGTTGTCCGGGGCGGTAAATGCTTCTGTCGGTAAATAAAAAGCTTTTGTACGAAACTCCATCTTTCTTATTTTCCTTGTATTTTCTGCTGAGGTAATATTCACCGAAATAGGCCGTATCTTCTTTATATCGGGCAGTAATATTCAGATTGGTCCAATTCTCTCCGGTCAAAGGAATGGATACCTTCCCCGCTTTATCAGTTATAAAACTTTGGTTCAAAAACGGTTTGTCGTAATTCTTTTGATAGTTGAATTGCAAACTTGCTCCAACTATAGGTTTGCCATTGTTTCTGTCGATAAGCTGAAAACTGTAGTTATCCGGATTTTGGATTTGTACCAGCGCCAGATTCGTAACCTGTATGGCACTAAATGCAAAGGAAGTGTCTTCTTTTTCTTTTGGGGTAGCAAAAATAACATAGTTTCCATTCTCTAAATTCGGAATAACTACCTCAGTGCTATGGGTTTGATAATCCCCGACGGTTTTTAGGCCAGCTTCCCATTCCTTGGCTATTTTTAATTTTTTGATAAAGGCCCGTTGCTCCGGTTCATGATACAACTTTTCCAATTTTTTTCGGTCGCTTTCGGAAATTTTATAGGCAGTAAACCGCAAACTATCCATATTTCGGTAATTCACTAATACTCTGGAAAGAGTATCAACCGGAATGTGTTTTTCCGAAGTAAGGTTCAAACTGCGATACAAGATACCAGCCTGTAAAGCCTTAGATTTTTCAGCGGCACTACTATTTGGATAATTGGTAATAATTTGGTCGCATAATTCATAGGCTTCTTTACGTTTCCATTGGTGCGTGCTATCTGTTCCGGCTTGGTAGGTGTCTGCCCATTGATTATACAACTCGGCAACCTCGTACAGGTATAATCCGGCAAGGGCATCATTCTTAAACTGCTCTGCAGAATTTTGCAGAACTTGAAGAAATAACGCATCTTTCTCCGGAAAAACAGCATATTGATAGGTATATTTTAGCCGGGCAATGTCAACATCAACAAAGGCGGCCATCCTAGGGTTTTCTTTGTGAGATGCCAATAAACTTTTGTAGAGTTGTAATGCCTTTAGCTGTTGAGAAGTTGCATCGGTCGATGCAATTTGTAGGTTGCTAAAGTGAAAGCTCTCGCATAAATATTCCGCATTATCTATTTCAAATTTATCTGCAGGACGGGTAATTGCATTTTCACCGGATGTATAAAAATCAAGGGCGGTATGCGCTAAAATATCAAACAAAGAAGGTCTATAGATTTCCGAACCTTTCTGTTGAATTAGTAAATTGCTGTAATCTGCTAATTTCTGCTGCTGAAGTCCGGCCGGATTTTGTAGCGAATTACCAAAATGAATTCCAATTTCGTTAAAAATGGTGCGTAAATCCCAAGTGCGAAAATCGGTACTGTCTACCTTACTCTCCGTGTTTGTTCTATTGTAGAATTGATAGCGATTTTGTTGAAAATACTGCCAATACAGGTTGGCTAAATAACTTTCCAGTATATTTTTTGTGGGAAAACTATTTTTAGTAATTTGATTTTTAAAATCGTTGACTATTTTTAGTTGGGCATCTTCTTCAAGCGTAATGGCGTACTTGGAAGTATAAAGAAGTGCTTTTACAATTTGTGCTGTATTGTTTTCTTTTTTCGCTTTTTCCGCAATGGTCTCAACCACCGTTAAAGCCGATTGGGTCAAGGCTTCATCTTCAAACTGCTGTACTTTTTTCCAAAGTAGGTCGTAGAAATCGTTTTTGGATTGACTGTTCATAAGGTGAGAAAACAGGATTAAAGTAAAGGCTAAATATATGTGTTTCATGTGTTGATATTTATTTGTTTTTAGCGGTCACATGGAACTCGCGTATAATCATCGTCCTGTGTGTTAGACTCTTTAACATGGCTCGTTTCATTGATTTTAGTTTTATTTTTTGTTGGTTTAATGTAATTTGTCAGTTTCAATCATGACCTTTCTGAGCTGTCTTTAGATGAACATAACTGTACAAAGTTGCGTCAAGCATATTGAATCTACAATATTAAAAGAGGGAACGGACTATTTCGATGAGGGAATAGACTAAAACTTGAAAGCAAAGAGAATGCCAAGATATTTTACAACGACTTGAGCAATCCACCATCAATCGGGATATTGGTGCCCGTTATGTAGGCTGCTTTATCAGAAGCGAGAAAGGCAACCAAATACCCATATTCTTTTGGATCACCAATGCGTTTTACAGGTACTTTAGACTCCATATCGGCACGTACTTCGTCTTCGGATATAGCCAATTGTTTCGCTTTGGTTTTATTGAGCTGAGTAATCCGTTCCGTATCAAAATATCCTGTTAGCACATTATTTACGGTTATTTGGTGTTGCCCTACATCAGTAGCGAGAGATTTTGCCCAGGTAACAACGGCAGCGCGGATGCTGTTTGATAATGCTAAATAAGAAAGCGGCTCTTTTACAGATACAGAGGCTACATTAATGATACGGCCGTACTTATTTTTGGTCATATGTTGTAAAGCTAGTTCGGTAGTAAAAACAACGGTTTTAAATAACAGATTAAACGCCTGCTGGTAGTCTGCAACTTTTTTTTCCATGGCATTTCCCGCAGAAGGACCTTGTGTATTATTTACTAAAATATCTACAGCGTTATTTTCAAAGTAAGCAGAAATTAATTTTTGGTAGGCTTCAAAATCAGAAAAATCCACCACCAAATAGTTGTGTTTTTGACCATTACTTTTAGGCAAGGCGGAAACAAGTTGTATTAACTTTTCCTCGTTCCGAGCCATTACAGTAACACTTGCGCCACTTTCAGCCAACTGTTGCGCAATAGCTTTGCCAATGCCACCGCTACTACCACCTACAAGGGCTTTTTTGTTTTCAAAGGATATGTTCATGGTACTATTTTTTAGAGATTAAAATTAAATACAAAACCAAATACAAAGTACAAACGCAAAGATTACATCAAGGAACGTTAAGGCACTTATATGGGATATTGTTTAAAAATTAATTGCATATGAACTGAAAATAATATTTTTTGGCTAATGTCTAATGGCTACTTGTATTCTTCCCGTACCGGACTAAAAACATCTATTAATTTACAATGCGTCAATGCTTTTCCGCTGTGCGGGATATGAGGCGGTATAATAACAATATCCCCGTTTTGGTAGATTTTTGTTTCTCCGTTTAGAGTAAACTCAAAGACTCCATCTACTACATGCATAATTTGTTCATGTTTGTGTAAATGTTCAGGAACCTTGGCTCCTTTTTCTACCTCCCAAAAAGCTATCGACATTTGAGTGGCATGCACCATTTTGCCATGATAACCGGGCATTATTTCTTTGGAAGGAATAGTAGACAGGTTTTGACTCATATCTTTTAATGATTAGTATGTGACGAATATAAAAAGAATAGTTCGCAATGGAAGCAGTTTGTAATGCGTTTTGCAATGGCTATCTTTAACACCAAAATTTTAATTCATGCAGATTCATTTTATTGCTATTGGCGGGAGTGCTATGCATAATCTTGCCTTAGCACTTCATCATAAAGGATATAACATTACCGGTAGCGATGATGTCATTTTTGAGCCCTCCAAAACCCGACTGGAGGAAAAAGGAATGTTACCGGAAACCTTTGGTTGGTTTCCTGAAAAAATAACCTCAGATTTAGATGCCATTATTTTAGGGATGCATGCCAA
>JBGTEN010000308.1:0-17622 GCA_041747755.1 Arenibacter sp.
AGGAAGACCCTTTTATATTTCTTCGGCCAACCAGGCCTTCATCATCCAAATGGTTTTTTCCTGTTCAGTAATAAAATCACTCATCATGGAATTGGTACCTTCATCTTGTGCGTCATCAGAAGCGCTTAAAATTTTCCGCTCAATAACCAGCAATTCTTTTAATGAATCTACTATGAGTCGGATAGCTACTTCGTCTTCAGTGATATTCTTTCCCAAAGGCACTTTTGAACTCTTTATGTAATCCTCAAAGGTGTGTAATGGAACCCCTCCTAAAGTTAAAATACGCTCTGCAATCGCATCTACTTTTATGTTGGCGTCAGTATACAACTCTTCAAATTTTACATGGAGATCAAAAAAGCGTTTCCCTTTAATATTCCAATGTATCCCTCTGAGATTTTGATAATAGCGTTGAAAATTTGCCAGCAACAAATTTAAATCATCACTTAGTAATTTCGATTTTTCGGCGCTTAGGCCAATACTATTCAGTTTCATGTTTTTTCTCTTTTAAAATCTGTCTTCATAAATATAGCAAATATAAAGCGGGTAACTACATAGGTTTTATTGATAGTTTTTATAAATTTATCGGGATAAACTATACCTATGACTATTACCCAATTACAATATGTTCTGGCTGTTGCCGAATATCGAAATTTTACACTCGCAGCCGAAAAGAGTTTTGTTACACAGCCTACCCTAAGTATGCAAGTACAAAAACTGGAAGATGAGTTAAATGTACTTTTGTTTGACAGAAGCAAAAAACCCATTGCGATTACCGAGGTTGGGGAAAAAATTGTTGCCCAGGCTAAAAATATAGTAAATGAGGCAGAGCGTATTAAGGATATAGTAGATCAGGAAAAGGGATATATTGGAGGCGAATATACTTTAGGAATCATCCCTACCGTAATGCCGACCTTACTCCCCATGTTTTTAAAAACCTTTGTAAGAAGGTATCCCAAAATTAATTTAATTATTAAAGAGCAAAGCACAGAAAGCTTAATACGAAATATACAAGACGGACATATTGATGCCGGAATTGCAGCTACTCCACTTGAAATTGAATTTATAAAAGAACGCCCCCTGTATTACGAGCCATTTGTGGGGTATATTCCAAAAAGTCATACTTTGTCAAATTTGGATAAGTTAAATCCGGAAGATATGGATATTGGGGATGTTCTCCTCCTGGAAGATGGGCATTGTTTCAGGGAAGGGGTGCTCAACTTATGTAAGGCTTCCAAAAACAATAAAAATGAGCATTTTCAGCTGCAAAGCGGAAGCTTTGAAACACTTATAAATTTGGCTAATGAGGGCTTAGGGATGACGCTTTTGCCGTATCTGAATACACTGGAACTGGATGATAAGAAAAAACAAAATTTAAAATATTTCAATAGCCCGTCTCCAGCCAGAGAGGTAAGTCTTATTTATCACAAAAACGAATTAAAAATTCAGATTACAGAAGCATTAAGAGATGTAATTGCAGGAATTGTTAGAGGAGCAATTGCATTTCAAGATGTAAAAATAATTAGCCCTTTGGGGAAATAAGGCTATTGTCTCTTTCTGTAACGAAGACTACATTCTTCTATGCAACCAATATAGCTTAATATTAACTCGCTGCTGCTAAGTTTGTAGAAGTATCTTGGGTTTGCCGGGTCACCTGTTTTTGAGATATAAGTAAAAGCAATTTGGTTGTCTGTGATGGTATAAGTGCCTGCAATAGTACCATCTTCTAGAAACTCACTTTCACGCGTAAAGGTGCCGTCAAGAGAAAAAGTATAGTTATCTAGTTGCTCATTTGGAGACCAATCTACCTCATTACCAGGACTTATTTTAGTGGCTTTAAGATCCCAACTTCCTACTATATTTGAAGCTGAAACGGGAATAAATTCCTCCTCGGCTTCATTACTACTGCAGCTTAAGCAGCACACAAACAGAAAAGCAAAAAAATATCTCATACTAAGCGGTTTTCTTACTGGATACACAATAAGGATTATGGTTGCTTGTAAAAGAAGAAAAATAAAAAAGCCACTTTTCAGTGGCTTTTGTTTATAATTTTATATACATCAGACTTTTTTGCAATTCCGGTTTATCCGTTATATACTGTTGCAGCCAAATTTTTAATTCATCAATTTCATTGGGTAGGAGTCTGGAAATTGCCTTTTCTAATTCTTTACAAAACAGTTTTACATCAAAACTAACCTTTTGGAGCACAGTTTTAGTGTACTCAAGCATTGCTTTAGCCATATGTCTTTAAATTTTAAGGTTATTGCCACTAAGTTAACAAAAAAAACCATCTTTATATTGCTCGTAATTCGTTAAAAATTCGATAATTTCATGTTAACATGCGTTTAATGTACTAAAACAAGGCGCTCCCAAATTTTAACAGAATGCAAAAAATAGTATTTTATGTCCTAATTCTTTTAATTCTAGTGGCTTGTTCTTCAAGTAGATACACTATTTTGAACAAAAAAATAGACACAAATCTCAATACACCATTTTTTGATAATCAATTTGTTGGCCTACTGGTTTATGATCCGGTAAAACAAGATACCTTGTACAATCTAAATGGGCAAAAGTATTTTACTCCGGCAAGTAATACTAAAATTTTTACCCTTTATACCGCTTTAAAACTATTACCTGAAAAGATTCCCGCACTTAAGTATTCCATAATGAATGATACCCTGTTCATTGAAGGTACCGGAGATCCTACCCTTTTACATCCATATTTTAAAGACAGTACCGTAATTCGATTTTTACACAATTTTAGCCCTATTGTCCTAAATGTTTCCAATTATCAGGGAGAGAAGTTTGGGCCGGGCTGGGCATGGGAAGATTACGATAGTTATTATTCAGTGGAGCGCAGTGCCTTTCCAATGTATGGGAATTTAGTAAGCATTTCAAAAACGGACACTCTTAAGGTTATTCCAAAATATTTTCATGAAAGTGTAATGCCCATTAATTATATTAAAAATAGAGATTTGTATAAAAATGTGTTCTACTTTCAACCTTCAAGAAAAGATACACTGCAAGTGCCATTTATCGTAAATGATGAATTAATGCTAAGTCTTCTAAGCGACATACTGCAGAAAGAAGTCATTCCTGGTAAAATAAGTAGTACTGTAAAAAAATCAATGATATATAGCATTCCAACCGACACCGTCTTAAAGCGGATGATGCTCGAGAGCGATAATTTTATTGCAGAGCAGTTACTTATTCTCGCCTCGTCTGCCCTATCTGATACCCTTGATGGATACAGGGCTCAGGAATATGTGTTGAAAAACTATTTAGTGAATCTTCAGGAATCTCCTCGTTGGGTAGATGGCTCAGGGCTTTCCAGATACAACTTGTTTTCTCCCGGATCTATGGTTCATGTTTTGACCGACCTTTACGAGGAAATGCCCAAAGAGCGTTTATTTAATCTCTTTCCAGTTGGTGGTGTTTCAGGTACATTAAAAGATTGGGAGAATTCTAATAATACACCCTATTTATATGCCAAATCCGGAAGTCTGGGAAATAACTATTGTTTAAGTGGGTATCTAGTAACCAAATCAGGGAAAATACTAATTTTTAGCTTTATGAACAATCACTTTAGAAATTCTACCTCCGTAGTAAAGGAACATATGAAGACTATTCTGGAAACCATCGCGAAGGAAAATTAGACAATTGGCAGTTCGTTATTATAGGTATACATAAATGGTATTCCAATGCTTGTTTTCAAACATTTATTGTTCTATTTTTTTAGGCTTATTTTTGGTATAAATAACTGATTAATAACGATTTAAAACTAATTACCTTAATTAATTTTTTACCTATAAAATCTAGTTTTGAAAAGTTATGGAGTATTGGATTTCTTATATGAAGCAAAGAAATTTTTAAAAATCAACTTGTACGTACAAGTTATTTTTTTAACTTTGGTATGTAATATTTTATTCCTACAAATTTAGAAAGTTTAAAAGTGTCTAAACCGAAAATATTCCGCATGGAAAATTCATCAAGAAGAAAATTTATTAAAAATACAGGAATAGGCCTGTTTGGTGCCCTTTTAGCTCCTAATCTAGCTACTCCTAATTTGTTAGCATTGTTACCAAAGCCACTAAAAATTAGTGGTCATCTATGGGTTTACGCAAGTAAATTTCCCCCACATTGGGATTGTACTCCAATTTTAGAGAGTGTGTTTTCGGATTTCAAATATGCCGGCATGGATGGTGTGGAGCTCATGGAAGGTCAGCTACGGCATAATGACTCTGTCCCACGCATTAAAGGTTACATCAATAAATATAATCTTCTTGTAACGGGTTCTTCTTATGGTGTGGGTTTTGGAATGTGGGATAAGTCACAAACCGAAACTATTTTAGCCGATATAAACCTTGTAGTCCCCAGGTTGGCTGCTGTTGGTGGTAGAAGATTGGGAATTTCTGTGGGAAGTAAACCAACTGGTCTTAAGTCAGCCTCTGACTTGGATACACAAGCAGAGGTTTTATTGAAAATAAAAAAAATATGCGAAGAGAACGGTATAGAACCTAACCTACACAACCATACCTATGAAGTGGAGAATAATTTGCATGATTTAAAAGGAACTTTAGCTCGTATCCCTGATTTTAAATTGGGTCCTGACATTAATTGGCTGTTGCGTGCAGATATAGATCCTTTAAGTTTTATTGAAACCTATGGGAAACAAATTGTTTACCTGCACCTTAGAGATCAGTATGCTAATGGTGTCTGGACAGAATATTTAGGCCAAGGTGAAACGGATTACAAAGCAATTGGATTGGCATTAAAGAAACAGCAGTTTAATGGAGAGGTTGCCATTGAATTGGCATTTCCGGAAAATTTTACACCGCAATACGAATTGAGGAAATCCTGGAAGAAAAGTAGACAATTTGTAAAAAAAACCTTTGTATAGTTGCTTTGATTAAACTCAAAATTTTAATGATATGAATATAGCAATGTTGGGATCGGGTTTTATAGCACGGTTTTATACAGAAACTTTACTAGCGCAACGACGTTTAGACAAGGTAACTGTGGTCTATTCACGAAATGAATCAAATGCAAGTCGCTTTGCAAAAGATTACGGCTTAGAGCAGTACTGTACTTCTATGGTAGAAGCTATAAACTACCTCGGAGTGGACGTAGTGGTTATATCACTTCCTAATCATCTCCACGAGGAGGCAGTCCTTGCATGTGCGGCAGCGGGAAAACATGTTATTTGCACCAAACCACTGGGTAGAACTGCTAAAGAGGCCAAAAGGATGTTGAACGCAGTGGAAAATGCCGGAGTTTTTGGCGGTTATCTGGAGGATTTGTGTTACACACCAAAGTTCATGAAATCCTTAGAGAGTATTAAAAGAGGAGATATTGGAAGGGTACTTTGGGCAAAATCCAGAGAAACTCACCCCGGGCCCCATAGCGACTGGTTCTGGGACAAAGAAAAATCAGGAGGAGGTGCTATAATCGATTTGGGTTGTCATTGCGTTGAAATCAGCCGAAATTTTATCGGTAAAAATATAAAACCTTTAGAAGTAATGTGCTGGGCAGACACGCAAGTACACGCTATTGATGCAGAGGATCATGCCATTGGCCTAGTTAAATATGCCAATGGGGCCATAGGTCAATTTGAGGTAAGTTGGACGTTTAGAGGAGGTATGGATCTCCGAGATGAAGTTATGGGAACAGAGGGTACCATTTGGTTAAATAGTTTTTTGCGAACAGGTTTTGAAATGTTTACAACAGGAAAGGGAGGAGCAGGTTATGTAGCAGAAAAGGCCGAATCCGCTACCGGTTGGTTATTTCCTGTTGGAGATGAGTCGCATGAGCTTGGCTATCCCAATATGTTTACTGATATGTTTAATTCCATAGAACAAAAGAAAGCGCCCTTAGAGACATTTTATGACGGCTATGTAGTGAATGCCATTTTGGATGCAGCATTTGAATCAGCCTCAAGTAAAAAATGGGAACCGGTAATTTTAGAAGATTGGCGTGGAGATGCAGTGGTGGAAGCGGATAAAACCCTCCAATCGTACGACGATAATCATTATCTGGTTAAAGAAGAAATACTGCCCAACGGCGACCATAAGTACATTCTGAAGGATAAAAAAACCGGGCTTATTTCTCAAAAGGTAAGAACATCCGATTCTTAATTAATTTTTCCGCAAATAACTTTTTAGCCACTTAAACGCTTAAGAACAACTAAATAACCAAATGTACATTACACATAGCAAAAATCCAGATAATACATATGACGCCATCGTTGTTGGTTCCGGTATAAGTGGGGGTTGGGCAGCCAAAGAGCTCTGTGAGAAAGGACTTAAAACCTTAGTTCTGGAGCGTGGTAGAATGGTGGAGCACATAAAAGATTACCCCACGGCAACAATGCATCCATGGGAATTTGAACACCGTGGTTCCTTAACAACAAAAATTAGGAATGACAATCCTATACTAAGCAGGTGTTATGCTTTTAACGAAGCTACAGAACATTTTTTTGTAAAAGACAATGAGCATCCTTATGAACAGATTAAACCATTTGATTGGATCCGCGGGTATCAGGTAGGAGGCAAATCATTATTATGGGCAAGGTGGACACAACGACTAAGTGATCTTGATTTTGAGGCAAATGCCAAGGAAGGAATTGCCGTAGATTGGCCAATACGCTATGCTGATATTGCCCCATGGTATAGTTATGTAGAGCAATTTGTGGGTATTAGTGGTAATAGAGATAGGCTGGCCCAAATACCTGATGGTGATTTCTTGCCGCCAATGGAGATGAATTGTTTAGAAACCCATGTAAAACAGAACTTATCTCAATTATACAAGGACAGGCACTTGGTTATCTCAAGAACAGCCAATCTTACCGCTAGGCATAATAACCGAGGCCCATGCCAGTACAGAAACCTATGTAGCCGAGGTTGCCCCTTTGGTGGTTATTTCAGTAGTAATTCCGGAACGCTTCCTGCTGCTGATGCAACTGGTAACATGACCTTGCGTACCTTCTCAGTTGTAGAATCTATTATTTACGATGAAAACACCGGTAAAGCCACAGGGATTCGGGTAATAGATACAATTACTAAGGAAATAATGGATTACCATGCTAAAATTATTTTTGTAAATGGCTCTACTTTAAATACAACTTTACTTTTGTTAAACTCTAAATCCAATCGTTTTCCAAATGGACTTGGAAATGATTCCGGGGTGCTGGGACATAATCTCATGGATCATAATTACAATTGTAAGGTAGAAGGAGAATTTGATGGCTTCCAAGACAAATACTTTTCCGGAAGAAGACCTACAGGTACCTATCTTGCCCGTTTTAGAAATATTGATAGAATTAAACATCCCAAGTTCAAAAGAGGTTATGCCTACGCTTGTGAAGCCTCCAGATACCCTAACTACAAGGCTGGTGAATTTGCAATAGGAGCTGAACTTAAACAGGAATCGAGTACTTTGGGACCTTGGCGTTTTGGATTCACAGGGATGGGCGAGTGTCTGCCGTACCACGAAAACAAAGTCACTCTGAGCAAGGAAAAAACTGATGAATGGGGAATACCTCTATTAGAAATTGATGCCGGTTTTAAGGAGAATGAAATTGCAATGAGCAGAGATATGATTGATTCTGCCATGGAAATGTTAGATGCGATGCATTTTAAAAACATAACCGACAAAAAGGAAAAACGCACTTTTGGACTTAATATTCATGAAATGGGGACTGCCCGAATGGGACGTGACCCTAGAACATCGGTCTTAAATGGATTTAACCAAGTGCATGCCGTTAAAAATGTCTTTGTTACAGATGGGTCCTGCATGACTTCCAGTGCTTGTCAAAATCCGTCTTTAACCTATATGGCATTAACCGCAAGAGCGGCAGATTTTGCAGTTAATGAATTAAAGAAAATGAATCTTTAAAGGGTATGTTATGAGAAGGAAATCCTTTATTAAACAATTTGGTTTAGGTAGCGGAATGGTGCTTCTGGGGCCTACTCTGGGCTTTCTGCAAAGCTGTGAATACAAACCCATAATGCGGACGGAATTATCGCTTTCAGATATTGTTTTTCTGGATGAGATTGGGGAAACAATTATTCCTGCAACTCAAGAATCTGACGGGGCGAAAGCCACTAACATAGGTCAATTTATACTTCTCATGTATAAAGATTGTATGCCTTCAGAAGAGCAGACTATTCTTGTGGATGGTATCAATGAATTGGATATACGAACTGTTAACACCTTTCAAACTTCTTTTATGGCTGCCAAACCAGATCAAAGGAAGGAACTTTTAGGTCTTCTTCAACAAGAAGCAATTGTCTACAAAAAGAAACAGGAAAATGCCGTAAAACCGTTACCTCATTATTTTGAACTTTTAAAAAGCCTAACCCTACATGGGTATTTTACTTCAGAAATAGGGATGACACAAGCACGGGAGTACTTACCAGTTCCGGGAAAATATGAGTCATGTATTTCCTATAAAAAGGGAGATAAACTTTGGGCACTATAAATTATGGATTTTACAGGAACAAATTACATTGTCATGGGCGGCACATCAGGAATGGGGCTTTCAGCCGCTATAGCGCTTAAAGATCTAGGAGCAAAGCTATTAGTAGTTGGAAGAAATCCTAAGAGTTGTACGGAAGCTGAAGTTTTGCTGGGCGACTCATGTATTGTTATAAGCGGTGATGCCACTCAACGGGAAACTATGACTAAAGCAATATCAAAAGCACATGATGCATTTGGTTCAATAGATGGGCTTTTTCATGTTGCCGGTGGTAGTGGAAGAAAATGGGGAGATGGTCCTTTAGACAAAATGACATTGGAAGGTTGGAATAAAACCTTTGAGTTAAACCTTACTTCGATGATGCTTTCCAATCAGGCAATGATTAATTATTTTCTTAATCATAATAAAAGGGGTAGTATCTTAAACATGGGTTCTGTATTAGGATATGCTCCCTCGCCCAAATACTTTACCACCCATGCCTATGCAGCTGCTAAATCAGCAATCATAGGTTTTTCAAAATCGATTGCCTCATATTATGCTCAATATGGTATCACGGTAAATGTGCTGGCCCCAAGTTTATTTATTACGCCAATGTCTTCGCGTGTGGCAGAGGATGAAAGCATTTTGGAATTCATAAAAACAAAGCAACCACTGGATGGAGGCCGGCCGGGTGATTCAAAAGATATTAATAATGCAGTTTTGATGTTTTTACATCCTAACTCCAAATTCATTACGGGGCAGATTCTTGCTGTAGATGGTGGTTGGGCTTTAAGTGACGGGCAATATAACCCTAGGATCTTATGAAAAAACATTATCTGGGAATAGATATTGGAGGAACCCAAATAAAATGGTCAGTTATAGACTCGCACGGGCACTTGTTAGAAAAACAACAAATTGCTACAGAGGCCAGTGGTAATAGTGCAGAAACATGGAGAAGTAAAATTACAAATATCATTTTAACCAAAAGTAAAGAGTATGCCGACAGGATACGACATCCCTTAAGCATTGGTATTTCTGCTCCCGGACTGGTTAGTGCAGATAACCGCATGATTTGCTCTATGCCGGAGCGACTCCAAGGCATAGAAAACTTTAATTGGTCGACAGAGTTGGATAAAAATATCGTTGTTATAAATGATGGTCATGCAGCATGTTTGGCTGAATATGAGATGGAATATGTTTCAAAGGGGGTGAAACACTTTTTAATGCTAACCCTGGGGACAGGTGTGGGAGGTGGAATTATTATAGACAGTAAATTATATCAAGGTAACTTACAGCGTGCAGGCCATGTGGGTCATATGACATTAGATAGTAATGGGGAGCCAACAATGACTAATATGCCGGGAAGTTTAGAATATTGGGTTGGTAATTTTTCAGTAGCTGAGCGCACAGGTGGGCGTTATCAAAGTGTTCATGAGTTAGTAGATGCCTATAAATTGGGAGATAAGTTGGCTGGTGAATTGTGGTTGGAATCCGTAAAAAAGTTAGCGGTGAGTCTTGCATCGTTGAATAACATTTTGTCACCCGAAATAATAGTTTTGGGAGGCGGAATTACCTCAGGTGCCGGAAAGTCACTTTTGAAACCTCTTAAACGCTTTATGGACGAATATGAATGGCGTCCGGACGGATATCAAACACCAATAAAAGAAGCAGTATTAGGAAGTTACGCCGGTGCCATTGGTGCCGCACTTTTTGCAAAAAAATCAGATTAATCTATGAGCATAACCAAACAGTATTTAGAAAAAGGAAACGAAATTCTTTCCAAAATAGAGCATCAGGAATCAATAATTTTAGAGGTAGCAAACTTGTTTGCTAAATCTATTTTAAATGGGCGTATGGTACATTTGTTTGGTTCGGGGCACAGCAGAATAATGGTAGAAGAGATGTGGCCACGATATGGATCCTTTCCCGGATTCAATCCCATTGTGGAGCTTTCACTGTCATTTCATAACCTGGTCGTGGGTGCCAACGGACAACGGCAGGCTATGTTTTTAGAAAATGTATCCGGACTTGCATCACGCATCCTTAGAAATTTTGATACCAGTGAAAAAGATTCAGCTCTCGTCATCTCCTCTAGTGGCTGTAATATAGTCCCAATTGAGATGGCGCAAGAATTTCAAAGGCGTAAAGTTAAGGTTGTCGCTCTTGTAAGTAAACTGCATTTGGAGGGTAGCACCTCTAATAGACCAGACGGTAAAAAACTTACAGATTTTGCAGATTATGTGCTGGATACCGGTGCTCCGTTAGGAGATGCCATGATCTACCTGGAGGGTATGGATTCCCCAGTGGCTCCGGGCTCTACTTTAGGTGGAGTTCTGTTAGTAAACACAGTTAAGGCTGAAGTTGCTAACATCTTATTGAGAAACGGAAAAATCCCAAAAGTACTTAGCAGCGGAAAAATTGTGGGAGAACAAAGGGCAGTGGAACTATTTGAAGCGGCCTATGATGAACATGCCCACCTGATGGCTAAACTTTATGAAAACATAGGACCAAAATCTATCTAAAATGCACTTTAAACCTACTTTGGTGAAAGCAATACAGACCGATATTTTGGTCATTGGTAGTGGCAGTGCCGGTGCCACTGCCGCAATTGCTGCAAGTACCGGACAATATGAAGTAACTCTGGTGGAGCGATATGGCTTTCCGGGAGGAACCTCTACACAGATGTTGGACACGTTTTATGGCTTTTTTACCCCATCAACTTCCCCAAAAAAAATTGTGGGGGGCATTCCCGATGTTATCGTAAATGCTTTAGATGCTTCCGGAGATATTTTTTTAAGACCAAACACTTATGGTGCGGGGACCGGAGTGAACTACAATCCGGAAAAATTAAAACATGTTTGGGATAACTTCTTTTTAGAGAAACATATTAAAATTTACTATCATACTACCTTGGTGGGTGTGGAAAAAGTAGCCGAAACCTCTACCTGCATTTTTTTTCATAAAGGAATAGGCTTTTTTTCGATTACTGCAAAGCGGGTAATCGATGCCTCCGGGGATGCCGATTATTGTCATTGGGCAGATATTCCATATGAGCGTGCCGGGGAGCGGGAACCCGCACAAAGCATGACAACAACATTTAGAATGGCTAATGTTGAACTAAATGAATATGAACTTGCCGGGGGTAAAAAAATGCTACAAGAAAAGATGGCAAACGCATTTAATAGCGGAATCTATGGTTTACCTAGAAAAGAAGGTTCCGCACATGAAATGTGTCAGCCTAAGTGCATCTCTACAGTTGCAGTAAAAGTGTCTGATCTCAACCCGTTATCCTTGGAAGAACTATCTGAGGCAGAAATAGAAGGTAGAAAACAAGCCTTTGCTTTTGAACACTTTTTTAGAAAGGAAGTGCCGGGCTATCAAAATGCCCAAATTATTGGACTCTCGCATCAGATAGGGATACGGGAGACCCGAAGGGTATATGGAAATTATAGGTTAACCAAAGAAGACTGCCTAAGTGCCAGAACGTTCAAAGATCAAATATTCCTTTGCGGTGCTCCGATTGAAGACCATCGGAAATCTTCTGATTCCGAGAGTGAGACCTTTTGGGCCTACATTCCAAAGGGTGGAGTTTACGGAATTCCCTATGGCACCATTGTTCCCCAAAAAAGTTTAAATACCTGGGTTGTTGGCAGATGTTTTTCCGCAACCCACGATGCTCATGCCTCATGCCGCTCAATGGCCCAAACCATGAGTATGGGTCAAGCAGCAGGAATTGCCGCCATCCTTTCTTTAAAAACCGACATGGACGCCAAGAATATTTCTGTGAATGAATTACAAAATGAATTGCTTCAGATAGGTGCCGTTTTAGAAACTCCGGACAAGGTTGCAGATATCTCAAGAATGGGTTGGAGAAAAAACTAATTTATGGAAAAAGCGTACTTCAGATCCGTTTTAGGCGATAGGCCTGCTGGTGAAATGGGATATACCTATTCTCATGAACACATTATTATAGAGGATAGTTACGTAACAGCAAAGCACCCGGAATTTCTTTTAAACGATGTTGGTAAAATTACTCAAGAGTTAACTGATTTTTTTAATACCGGCGGACGTACTGTTGTAGATACAATGCCTGCTAATAGTGGAAGGAATATCCTAAAATCCGTAACTGTAAGTCGGGAGAGCGGAGTTCACATCATTGTACCGACCGGCATTCATTTAGAAATTTACTATCCTCAAAATCATTGGCGCTATAGACTAAACGAAGATGAACTGACTGACCTTTTTATTCTGGATATACAGGAGGGAGTAGATGAGTTTGACTATACCGGACCTATTGTAAAGCGCACTAATCACAAAGCCGGACTCCTAAAATTAGCTACAGGTGATGCTGTACCAACACTACATCAGGAATTAATTTTTAGGGCAGTTGTGAACGCCCATCTGGCCACAGGAGCTCCCATCCTTACTCATACTAACTTTGGTAAAAGAGCTATGGAGCAGGTAAATTTATTTGCTAAACTAGGTGCAAAGTTAGATCACGTTGTGCTTTCTCATTTAGACAGGAACGTAGATATTGATTATCACAGGGCGGTTTTGGAAACTGGGGTAAATGTAGAGTATGATAGTGTATTTCGCTGGAAAAACGAGCAACCTAATTATACCTTACAGCTCTTAGAGTCTCTACTTCCCCAATACCCGAATCAAATAACGTTAGGGATGGACATGGCCAGAAACGCTTATTGGAAGAGTTATGGAGGCTCTCCCGGATTGTCCTACCTACTGAACACCATTCCGGTTTTTCTTAAAACAAAAGGTTTAGAAGCTTATGAGCGTACTATTTTTATAGACACTCCAAAAGCAATTTTTTCTTTCTTTAAATAAGAATATTTAAATAAAATAAGAATTATGAATGGGATATTCCGTAGTGTTACAATATAATTCCCCATAAAGGTTTAAGCCCAACTTACTGGTTCGAAACCGAACTGTTATGTGCAATATTGGTGTTCCTTTAAGAATTCTGAGCTGTTCTGCTAATTCTGTAGTAGCTGCTATGGACCTAATTTCTTGCTCTACACCCATAATCTCTATAAGGTACTTTTGGCGTAAAGTTTTGAAAAAGGAACCCTCTACAAAATCATCAACCTGAATAGGTCCCAAAGATTTAGATGAGTACCAATTGTTTTCAACCACCACAGGTATATCATTAATATGCCGTATTCGTTGAAAATAAACACATGCAGCACTTTTTTCCTCTTCAGTCAACTCAAAAGATTTCAATGGTGCCCAAACCGTTAATGTTGGTCTTACAGAAATAACAGTTCTAACTTCAAAATCTGTAGAACCTGAAAAACCTTTTACCGTTAAAAGTCCAAGAGCCTTGTTCCGCTCCACCACCCTACTCCCACGTCCATGTTCCTTAAGGATAAATCCCTCTTGTATCAATTCATCCAAGGCCCTTCTTACCGTTGTTCTGGTTGATTTAAACTGATGACATATTTCATGCTCAGAGGGAATATAGGAGTTTACTGGGTACTCCCCAACCTGTATTCCTTTCTTCAAATAAGCCACAATTTTTCTATACTTAGGTTGCTTGGTCATTATATCAGAGGATATCTAATGTCTTAATTTATGTATTATAGTAATTAATCATGTTCTTTTTATAAATAACACTTTTAAAATGATCTTGTTACGTAAATTAGAACTAATCCAATAAACCATTTATTTTAGCATACTGCAATAATAAAATGGTTTTAGCATCTTTGATTTCCCCTGTACTAATCATTGTCAAAGCCTTTTCAAAAAGGTATTCTAATACTTCAATATTCTCGGATTCATGGGCTGCCCCGCCGCCATCACCAACTTTCATCTGTTCTTCATAAACTCCTGTAAAAAAGTACAGAATTTCAGTAACGCTTCCGGGTGACATGTAGGCTTCAAAGACCTTTTTCACCTCTTGAACTCGGTAACCTGTTTCTTCTTCTACTTCTTTTCGGATGGCGTCCTCAGGGTGAAAGCCATCTAGAAGTCCGGCGCAAACTTCAATCATCATTCCATCTTCATTCCCATTTACATAGGTAGGCATTCGGAATTGTTTGGTAAGAACAACTGTTTTTTTCTTAGGATTGTACAAAAGAATTGCTGCACCATTACCCCTGTCATACGACTCCCGAACCTGAGTTTCCCATGATCCATCTTCCCGTTGGTAATCGAAGGTAATTTTATTCAGGGAATACCAATTGTCTGATAATAATTCCGTTTTTATATTTTTGACTTTCCCGTTTTTCATTGGTTTATAATTTAAAGGTTTTATAGAAGAAAATCACACTGTAATCGCCTGATTAAGATATCTTCTAAAAGGCAACATTTCTTTGTAAACTAAAATAATTTTTTCTTTAAAATTTTTATCAAGCACTTCTTCCTGCCTCAACGTATGCATAACAGCAAATGTTTTATGCCGTAGTAAATTTATATGCGGATGGTCGTTGGAGTATCCTTTGGGAGCCGATTTTAATTTTTCATCTTCATAAAGTGATCCGAAAATTTCCTTAAATGATTTTTTAGAAAGAATTTTCTCTAACTGTTCTCCATTATAGTCAATAGCTTCTCTCACGCTTTTCAACATTTTAGGATCCGGTCGCCATAAGCCTCCTGCTAAAAAAGATTTGTTGTGTCCTATTTCAATATAAAAATCGGCTGTATTTGGAGCCTTGTCCAGTCCAGCTCCGAAATGATCCTTATAAATCGGTTTATTAGGATGAAACATTAAATTGTTATTGATTCGGTTAATTCCTTTTTTTCCGGGCGTATCAAAGTAGTCATTATCAAAACCTGCTATGGTCAAGTTCAACTCATTTAACCAAGAAATATATGCATCCCGAACCTCATAATACCATTTACGATTGGCATCCATCCATTCTTTGGAGTTATTTTGTTCTAAGGTCCGAAGAAAACGAAATAAGTTCTCAAAATTCATCAATAATGCAATTTTTGGATTAAAAGTAAAAAAACACTCCCCAATATCAAATTAAGGAGTGTTTAATAAAAAATTTGCTTGCCTTTGCAGTGAAGATTAGAAGCGATTATCTCCATCCAACAAATTACCTAGTCCGCCGAGTACGCTCCCTTCGCCTTTTTGTTTTCCCCCTCCTTGCGGGGCCGCAGCCCAAACACGACCAGCCAATCTGCTAAAAGGTAAAGATTGTATATATACTGTTCCCGGTCCCCTCAGGGTAGCAAAAAACAGCCCTTCACCTCCAAAAATGGTGTTTTTTATACCTCCTACAAATTCAATGTCATAATCTACCTCTTTGCTAAACCCTACAATACAACCTGTATCGACCTTTAACACCTCACCGGGTGCCAGCACTTTCTTAGCCATTGTTCCCCCGGCGTGTACAAAAGCTAAGCCGTCCCCTTCCAATTTTTGCATTATAAATCCTTCCCCTCCAAATAAGCCACGTCCCAGACGTTTTGAAAACTCTATTCCAATAGAAACTCCTTTAGCAGCGCATAAGAAGGCATCTTTTTGGCAAATAAACTTCCCCTGTTTTTCAGAAAGATCAATAGCAAGTATTTTGCCAGGATATGGGGAAGCAAAGCTTACTTTCTTTTTTCCTCTCCCAATATTTAAGAAGACAGTCATAAACAGACTTTCGCCGGTAAGCAATCTCTTCCCTGCGGAGAAAAGTTTCCCCATCACTCCGGTATCCTGATTAGAACCGTCACCAAAAATGGTTTCCATTTTAATATCGCTTTCCATCATCATAAAACTACCGGCTTCAGCTACGACAGCTTCCTGTGGGTCTAGTTCTATTTCCACATATTGCATTTCTTCTCCGAAGATTTCATAATCTATTTCGTGGGCGTTCATTTTTTTAGTTATTTGGTTACGATGTATTAGATTAAAAACTATCTATTATGTTACAAATTTGATTGATAAAATTTTCTCCGGCGATTGTCAAGTTTATTTAAATAACCTTTTTATGTAATGCCTTTCTTTTATCCCGGACAATGTAGAAATCTTTTCATAAAAATCCGTTAACGTACATAAGATTCATTTAAATCTTACGTTCTTTGAGCAGTAATACGAAAAGTAGAGGTATCTCATGATGCAATGGTTAAGAAGTAACCGTATACGAAAATACTTTTGGGGGTTTATGTGCCTTTACATGCTTAATTTAAGTGTGGATGCGCCGGATCCTATTCAGCATAATTCCCCTCAGGACTTATCTTTCAACGATCAGGAAAGTATTATTGAATTGTTGGTTGAAAAGGTTTTGGGGTTTGAAAGTGCCATAGTGGAATTTGATGATAACGATACTTCTCATGAACAAAGACAAAAAAAGAGTTTGGCTTTGGATTTCTTTGTGTTACTCGATTTTCTTTCCAAAATAGAACATAATTTTGCCTTAAAAAGAAATCAGCATGCCATAGCAATTGCTGAGAACTTTAAAATACGCTATTCAGAAGTTTACTCTCCTCCCCCCGAAGTTTAATTTGTATTTACTCGTTTCTATTGTTTTTTTTCCTTTGGAATTGAAGCGCAATTTTCTGTAAAACAAATTAAAAAATTCTACAATGCATAAGAAATTAAATGCCGTGCGGGTTCTTACTTTAAACCTGCTTATTCTGCTAGCTCTGAACAGTAACGCTCAAGTTATTGTGGACAGCACTCAAATAATGAAAGCACAATTGGATAGTCTATATATTGAAGAAGTAGAGAATAAATACGAGCCAGACAAAGTACTTCATGCCGAACCCCTTTATATCGACCTTATTCGAGATCTGGGTGCCCGAAAAGGAGAAAAGGAATGGAACTTGGGATTTGGAATCACTGACAATCGCAATTTTGATGAGTATTTAGCGCTGGTAGAATATGAATGGGCTCCAATTGACCGTTTAGGGCTGGAAGTGGAACTTCCATTTTCATTGTATTATCCCACAGAAAATGGATCTATAGCACCCGGGAGCAAATTGCAAAGTTTAAAACTGGCAGGACAATACTCCTTTTATGTTTCCGAGAAATACAAAACCTCAATGGCATTGGGTTATATCCATGAATTTGAAATAACGGAGTTTAACAATTACGGTAAAGAATCCTTTTTTACCGGAAATGTTTACAATCCTTTCTTTATTGTCGCTAAGCGATGGGGAAGAAACTTCCATACCCTTTTATATACAGGTCCGCAGTTTTTCCATCATTTTTCCAA
>JBGTEN010000309.1:0-7738 GCA_041747755.1 Arenibacter sp.
CCCACATCTGCACTGCATTGTTCCGGGAGGTGGGATCTCAAAATCGGGCAAATGGAAATCCGCCAGGAACAAAGGAAAATACCTGTTTCCTGTAAAGGCAATGAGCAAGGTATTCAGGGCTAGGTTTGTGAGCGGGCTGCGCAAGGGCATGAAAAAGGAACTACCATCCGGATTTTTCGAAAGCCTGTTTAAAAAGGATTGGGTAGTCTATTGCAAGCGTCCATTTTTGGGTCCTGCCCAAGTGGTAGAATATCTTGGCCGTTATACCCACAAGATTGCCATAAGCAACCATCGGATAAAAAATCTGGATAATCCAGGTGTTACTTTTTCCGTAAAAGACTACCGTCACGGGGGAAGGAAATCCTTACTGCGTTTAAATGATGCCGAGTTCATAAGGCGGTTTTCCCTTCACATTTTACCAAAGGGTTTTGTGCGTATACGCCATTACGGATTCTTAAGCTCCTACCATAAGAAAACCGCTATTGATGAGTTAAGGAAAACCCTTAAACCCGTGCAACTAAAAGAAAAAAGACCGCTGCAACACCGCACCTGCCCCACATGCAGGAAAGGAAAACTGGTTACCCTTGCCATTTTTACGGCACGTGGACCACCAATATTTTGGTTGGAAAAACTCAAAGGACAAGAAAACAAATAATACCTAAAACAGCTCCCGAAAAGCGTAATGGGATGCCTATGGTCTTACCAAAGGGATTTCGGGAAAAACCATTAAAATACCACGATCAATGAGATCGGAAAAGCAGAATTTACAGTAAAAAACTGAATGTACTACTAAAGAGCAGAACCATAGGTCAACAGGCTATCCCAAAAACTCACAATAAAAACAGATCAATACCCATAGGGCAAACCGACCAAGAACCGGTTTAGTCAACACGGCGTTCATGTTAGGCCGTACCGACCACACGAACGCTTAGTTATTAGCACCTGTTTTTACTATCAGTTTGGTATAGCATTTACAATCCCCAAACCAATTGAGTCCACATCCTGATAGTTGTCTACACTAAAATTAAAAGGTGTAATACTATTGGGCTGGAAAACTTCATAAATCGTATGGTCTTGAGTTGTTAAAATTGATTTTGTTTTTGTGTAATAGGTAACTCTTATGGTTACATCTTTATAATCAGCAATTGTAGCTTGATTTCTAATATTGCCATTAAGTTTAATTTTGGTTCCCCAAAAACTTTTATTGTATTGTCCCTCAACAGTTATGAATTGAGTAGGTTGGGAATTTTCTATTTCCTCGATAGTCATTTTTTTCTCCACATAAGTTTCTGGTTGTAAGTCAGAGTTATAATTATTTGTATCAATCATTGGGACAATTACAAATATTCCTACAAATACCAAAATGATTACTCCCAATATCGTGAGGCTTTTAGTAAAACTATAGGCTTTGGGTTTAGGTTTTGCATTTTGATAATTTACTTTTGGTTTAATCGGTGGCGGTGTCGTTTGTTTAAACAATTCGTTTAGTTCATCGATTTCGCCGGCTTTTGTCCAATCGGGAAGTCCTTCGTGCCAAATTTCAGTTTGTTTTGTTATGTTTTTGGCTTTTAAATCGGAAATGTCAAATGGACCATCTTGTTCAGTTCCATTGTGTAAGTAAAATTTCTTCATATTGTAATTTAGTTCAGATTTTTCTCAAATAGGTGCTAACGTTGGTATATGCGAAGTTGCTGGTTTAGTAAAGCTAAATTGTCAACCGCAACATAACGTTGTTTGAAAACTAAACTACTACTTTAAACTGTACCCAGCAATTTTGCATATATTTTGTTGTAGCCAGTTTTTACGCACAGCTTTTAATCCTAGCGCTCTCCACTATCTTTAAATTAAGCATCATAATCCAACTCAGGACGATAAAAAACGTCAACTTTTGAATCAATGGTAAAGCACTTAAAAATACTCCTGAGTAGTAAATCCAGTTATTAATCAGCAGTAAAACTATGCACAAAACTGAAGTCAACTTAAATCGAACTAAGTCCGATCGAAAAAGTCCAATTAGTACGCCAATGATGGCAACCATTCCAAAGATACTTGAGAGAATTGTAAATAAGTCGTGATAGTCAGTGAACATAAAGATTGCAATCAGCATAGATACAAGTCCACAAGACCATGTCAAAAACTGCCATACATAATTTAAGCGAAGTCCTTTTGAAGCATTCCAAAAAAATACTGCGATACTTATACACAACACAAACATCCCTCCGATTGCCACTGGTCTTGCATCATTAACCTCACCGTTCATCCCATGCGTATTCATCAAATTGCACCAATAATTATTTATCCAATCGAACCCCTCACTATCCAAATCTGCTTGAGACCCTCCTGGATAAAGAGTGGTCGAATAAACAAACAGGAATAAAAATAGAATTATCCCAACATTCGGAAAGATCCTAAGTACTCTATTCAAAGCTCCAAAATAACGTACAAACTATCATTAAAAATTGGCTACAACGTTTAGTATATGAAAAGTAGGCGATTTCGAAGCACTAAACTTTCGGTTAAACACAAAGTTTGATACGAGCCACAAGCATTGAATTTATTACTATTTCGCCTATTTTTTATATACATTAGGCACAGTACTTTCTTCTTTTAGTTGCTCAATTTTCAATTTCCCTGACTTAATAATTTTAACATCTGAAACCAATTCAAAAAGTCTATTTCCTTTGGACTCGTTTCTAGTTTGGATTAGAATTTTTAAATGATATTCTTTTCCGTGGCAAGACCTTTCAAGTTTTTCTATTGCATCATTTACGGTTTCGTATTTTCCTTGAATTTTTACTGGAACAGGTTTTTCATTAACGTGATATTTTAGAAAACCGTCAATGCCAGAATTCCTTTGTACTGGTAAAGCATCTATGCTATTCAAAAGGGCTATTTCGTAATCTGATTTTTCAAGGTAACTATCAGCACCTTTATTTAGAAGAGCGGATTCGGTAATAATCATTTCTTCTAACCTTTTATTTGCTAGTTCAACTGCGTCAGTCGAAGCATCAATTCCTATAAAATTTCTATCCATAGATTTTGCAGCAACACAAGTGGTTCCGCTACCACAGAATGGGTCAACTACCAAATCCCCTTTGTCTGTTACAATTTTAATAATTTCTTTTAATAGTAAAACTGGTTTTTGTGTTGGGTATCCAACTCGTTCTTTTGCTTTTGGATTTAGATAAGGAATTTCCCAAGTATCGGATAATGGAACTCCCTTTTTTTCTTTTCCCAAAACTATATTTCCGTTTTCATCTGTTTTGTAAACGGATTTACCATTTGTCGTTTTTTCTCTGTCTTGTAAGATTTGGTCTATGTTCGTGGTTGGTGCATAGTCAGTATAAAATTGGTTAAATTTAAAATCTTCAGATTTTGAATAAAAATAAATGTTTTGGTGTGAATTCAATAACCCTTTTTTTGAATTTGACCATCTTTTATAACTCCAAATTATTTCACTTCTAAAGTTTTTCATTCCGAAAACTTTGTCAAGGGTAACTCGGATATAATGCGAAGCAATTTTATCACAATGCAAAAAAACACTTCCTGTGTTTTTTAAAACTCTTTTACATTCAATTAAACAAGACTCGATTAAGAATAAATAATCATCTAAAGACTCCCAACTGTCGCTGAATTCATATTTTTTACTAGAATCACGAGTAACTAAAGAATGTTTCTTTTGTGTATAAAAAGGTGGGTCAAAATATACTAAATCAACAGAATTCGATTTGAGTTCGGTCAATTTTTCTAAACAGTTCCCTTTATAAATTTCATTAACATCCATTTACTTTGTCTTTTTGTCTGCTATATCAGTTAAAATTTTAAATAAATCATATCCAGTATATTTTTCTACAAAGGTCCAAGCGTCATCTCCACCATAATATTCGCCCTTAACTCCTTTGTAGTAAGTAGCTAATATCTTTTGGATTTTTGTTGCTTGTGTTCTTTGTGGATAATAAAACATTACCCTAATGGGTTTATAACCATAACTAGTAATACATTCAACTCTAGTGTGTTCTTTGGTAATATGATCTCCGTCTGTCGTGGCATCACGCCACTTTATTTCAATAGCATTGTTATTGTCTAAAAAATCAATTTCAAACGTTTTGGGTTTTGAACCTACATTATTTTTTACAAGTGTTCTTTTTCCTTTCAAATTATTAAATCGAAAACAAAGAACGGCAGCTTCTTCTAAAAACGAACCAGCATATTTATATAAGAATCGTCCAGTATTTTGATATTCGTCTATTAATTGCCCGTCTTTGTTAGAAATTCCTAAAACACGATATATTAAATAATGTGAATTATCATCCTCCAACATTTCTTCTTTTCTTTCCTCGATTTTGGTATTTAGTGTTTCGGCATATAAATTTGATAACTCCTCGATTTTTGAATAGAGCAAATCGTAGTCTGTTCCGTCCTTTTTTGATTTTTCAATTTCTTCTGTTCCAAATATTTCAGCTTCTTCTACTAATAAGGCTTTGTTTTTGCCTTTGGTGTCAATTCCTATTGACTCACAATATTCAATTAGTTCTGCTTTGTTCAAATTATATACTTTCAAAGTGTTTTGTTTTTTTCAAATTTACGAATTTCTTAAAGTTTTCTCGGTGTTTTTTTGTATTGTGCCTAACGTTTATGTATAAGAATAGTTGCGGGTTTGTATGCGAGGATTTTCCGAAGGAAAATCAGACGTTACAAACACGCAACGACCTTTGATTAAGCACTAAACCGCAATTATTTTTATACGGTGTTGTAGCCAGTTATTTTTTCAGATGTTCAGAAATATCAAAATTTCCGTTTTTCCAATATTTAATTGTTCCTTTATGAATTTCAGAATTCTTTTTTAATCGTAAAAGAACAGAATTCAAATGTTTTTCAAATTCATTATTTGTTTTTTCCATATCGTTCAGACTATCAAGAATAATTTCCATTAGCGTTTCTTTTTCCGCTTGTGAAGAATTCCGATTATCATATTCCGTTATGAATTCATCAATTCGATTTGAGTCAGATATTTCCCATTCCCAATCTTGCATATTTTCGTCAAATTCCAAATTCAGTTTTTCGGCTAACTTTTTCCGAGTTTTTTGATTTGGAATAAAAATTTCATTTTCAGTACTCATTTTGTTAATTGGCTACAACGTTGTTGTATATGAGCTGTGGCGTGTCTCGACACGAACCTCTCCAAATAAAAACTGGCTTTGGGAAATCCGCAGGATTTTCCAAGTAGGCACAGACCAAGCCATAGCTTATATACGGTGTTGTGGTTAGTTATTTTTTGAATTTGCTATCATTTCTTCCCGCAGTTTTTTAGCGGTTTCAGTTTCGTTATTTGATACATATACTTCCTTTTCAAAATACTTATAATGTTCCATAATCTCAAGATATTCTATATCATTATTATCTTTACCTACAGTTACAACTTTTTCTTGAATTTTACCTTTTATTTTATGTTTGCCAAGTTTAGAAGTCATAATTCCGAAATAAGGTGTGAAAGTTCCGTCGCCAAATGTGTCTTTTCTTATTTCTGATTTAGAATATTCATTATCAACAATTACAGTTATAAAATTTCGCTTGCGATTATTGTAATTTGTCACGTAGTTTTTAATTCTAGCTGCGTTTTTTCCAATTATTAGCGTGTCTGATATCTCAAGTTCAAAAAATGTACTTTGCTCTATTTTGATATTTCCATTTTTGTCGTAATAATAAGATTGGTTTTTGTGCATACTGTCTCTAACTATGACAAATTCACTTTTTTCTTTCAATTTACCATTTGTATTATAAAAGTACCACCAACCATTTTTCAAATTATTTTTTACCAATCCCTTTTCTTTTATATTTCCATTTTCATAATAGAAAAATACTGTATCGGCTGGCATTCCGTTTTTTATATAAGATAGAGATTTTAATTTCCCACTTGGATAATATTCTCCACCATATCCAGTAAAGGTTGAATCGGTTTTAGAATTATCGAATTCTACTTTTATCATTTCTCCATTATATTCACGATAATTGGTTTTTTTATCCGAAATACAATTTAGAAGTATTAATGTTAAAAGTAAGTATGTAAGTTTTTTCATAATTAACCACAACGTTTTGTATATGGTTTGTTGCGTGTTTTAAGCACCTAATTTAGCAAATACAAACCTAATAGAAAATCCGCGAGGATTTTCGTAAGTAGGCTAGAACTAGCAATAAATTATATACGGTGTTGGCAACTGGCTTTATTTCGTTTTGGTTTTCAGTTTTCTTATTTCCGCTATCAATTTTGGAATATCTTGTTTTGCATTTGCAATAAAATCCTGATTATTGTCTAAAAGCGGATTGTTAATATAAATATCTTCTCCGCCAGTCATAATAAAGCTGTCTCCACTCGTATGGTCTCTTCCCTCAATCATAGATTTCCAAGGTCCTTTAGTGGCTTTTTTACACCTTTCTTCAATTTCTCTAATTTCTTTATCTGTCATTTTATTTTAGCAATTTCCACAAATTTCGTTCAATTCGGAATGCAGTAATTCCGCTCCGCATTTTTCGCAATTCCGTTTTTCGTCTGTCCAATACCCTGTTCGGTTAAATAATTCAGTCGATTTAGTCCATTTTTTATATTCCGCACTTTCAAAATCCACATCTCCATTTGAGTCGGTTGGCGGTTCAGGTTGATTTCCGTTTAAATATCCGTTTATCCAATATTTTGAATATTCAGACATTTTTTCAATTTCAGATATCGACACGAAAAAACTACGTTCTTTTTTAGGGCACCAAGCGTAAATTCGTCCACGAAAAGTATGAGGATTTCCAATCAGATAATGTTTTCCTTCACAGCCTTTGTGATTAAACCACAAATTTTCGTCAAATTCAATTTCGTTTGTCATTTTTCAGCTTGTTGCCAACGTGTTTGTGTAAGATTAGTTGCGTGGTTTAAGCACCTAATTTAGCAAATACATACCGAATATAAAATCCGCCAGGATTTTCGTAAGTAGGCTTGAACCAAGCAATTAATTTTACACGGTGTTGGCACACGTATTTTATTTATTTTCCAGTTCTATAATCAGTATTTGAATAGTTAAAATCGGAAAAGTCTTTAAATAGTAAAATCCGCTTTTCTTTAGTCAAATAGTTTTTTATTATTTCATAATTTCCTTTCGGAAAACTAATTCGGTCGCCTTTTGTCAAATAAGTGTCGCCACCAAATTCGCACTCACATAATTTTCCTCGAACTGCTGTTGCATAAACAGTTACTTTTTCTTTGTAGCCATCTTTCCATTCTTTCTTGATTACTTGTATTTTCTCTCTGTTTTTCTTAACTAATTCACGTAATTCAGTCAGATATTCACTATAGTTTTCAGGAAAATTAAATTCCGTTCCCGTTGTCATTGTGTATGGATAAGAAACCTTTCCTAAACAACAAGATTCTAATTGTTCACTACCGTAAAATTCGTGCAAGAAAAGAGAATAAATATTTGGTTCTTTATATTCATCCACTTTTTCATATTTTTCTAATTCCGCAATCCAATAGTAAATAAAAGTTCCGTGAGAATCTTTATTTCTGTCCATTTCAAAAGTTAGAATCACGAATTCTTTTTCAGTCAGATTTTGAGTAAATCCGCTGAATGAAATTAGTAGTAGAAATATTAAAATTAGCTTATTTTTCAATTTGAAAACGTGTTTTTTATATGTGTGCCAACGCTCGGTGTAAGGATAGTTGCACGAGTCAGCACAAAGTTAGTAAAAGGGACCGAAC
>JBGTEN010000310.1:0-3302 GCA_041747755.1 Arenibacter sp.
AGGGAGATATATCCTTGTTCTATATTTTTCCGGCTCATAAAGTCCCCGTCTACATAGTACAAAACCTCATCCGAATCTATATTAGAATGATTGTACGGAGCCGGTATGGACTGCGGATGATAATCGTATAAACGTGGACAGAAGGAACAGACCACAAAAGCTTTTGTCTCAAACGTCTGATGTACCGGTGGCGGTTGGTGCACTCTTCCTGTTATGGGTTCAAAATCGTGAATTGAAAAGGCATACGGATAATTATAACCATCCCAGCCCACCACATCAAAAGGATGCGATGCATAAACCAGCTGGTGTAACTGCCCTTGTTTTTTTATTTTTATTAAAAACTCGCCTTTTTCATCATGCGTCTGTAAATTTTGCGGCAGTTTAAAATCCCTTTCACAAAAAGGGGAATGTTCTAAATGTTGCCCAAACCAATTACGATATCTTTTTGGAGTATAAATAGGATGATATGATTCTGTAACCAACAATCGATTGTCTGAAGTATCAAAATGAATCTGATAAATCATTCCTCTGGGAATTAAAATATAGTCGCCATACACAAAGGGGATTTCACCTAGCATGGTTTTTAATCTTCCACTTCCTTTATGAACAAACAATAATTCGTCCGCATCGACATTTTTGTAGAAGTACCTCGTTAAGGAAGTTTTAGGGGCTGCCAAACCTATATGTACATCAGAATTAAATAAGATGACTTTTCTGCTTTCTAAAAAATCGTCTATGGGTTCAATATTAAATCCTTTCAGCAATCGGGATGTAATATTGTGTTCAACTGCGGCTTTTGGAGCCAAAGAAGTCGTAGGGCCAATCTCCTTCACCATGGTGGGCCTATGAAGATGATATAGCAAAGAAGACATCCCGTCAAAACCAATGGTCCCAAACAACTGCTCATAGTGTAAGGTACCATTTGACTTCTTAAAAATAGTATGACGCTTATGAGGAATATCCCCTAATTTATGGTAAAGTGGCATAGGGCAACAGCATTTATAATCCCTAATAAAAGTACGACAAATAAGCTGTTCTAAGAAATTACCATTGGGAATTGAAGAGGAATTAAGGCAAACTTTAGCCTGAACTAAACTGGAAGATAATTGCTTTGAATAAAAAAAGCCTTCCAAATTCGGAAAGCCTTTCATTGATTAAGATAGAGCTTAACTGTATCTCAACATAAATTGTCCCATTTTAAATCGGGACACAACACAACACAACAAATATAATAAAGGTTTTTGATTTGCTTACTATAAAAGACCTTACTCCTCTCCAAATTCTAAATGACGGTTTAAATTCTCTTCAACAGAAACAAAAGATTCCGTTCCTTTTATTCCTTCAATACTAATAATCTTGTCCTGATAAACATTCCTGTAGTGCGTGCTATCTGTAGCGTGAATCTTAATAAAAATATCATACTTCCCCATAATATGATGAATTCTGACAATTTCCGGAATTTCTGAAAGTTTTGCTATAACCTCTTTGTAGAGAATGCTCTCTCTCAAAAAAATACCAAGAAAAACGGTCAATTTCCATCCCATTTGAGCATAATCCAGTTTTAAGGTTGATCCCTTGAGTACTCCCATATCTCTCATCTTCTTTACTCTCATATGAACCGTACCTGCAGATATCTGAAATTTTTTTGCGATCTCTGTATTCGGCATCTGGGCATCCTTGCAAAGTAGAGATAGAATGTTGTGGTCTACATTGTCCAGTTTATTTTTCATACGCTTAGCTACTTTAAGGTTAAATAAAAGTTAAGTGGTTGGCCAAAATTTTATTACTATTGACTAAATTCTACTTTTTTCTGACAAAAGAAATTTAAATTTTAGTAAATATAATTTAACGTTTTCTTATTTATGCAGATAATATGACATTAAATAAGCCAAAATGCTAACAATAATTAAATTTTTTACTATTCAAAAAAAAGATTCAATAAAAATAAATTCAGAGGTTTTCTTGAATGTTTCATAGTTTTCGAAATAAAATGAAAATCAAAAAATAATGTTTGATGAAAATTTTAATAATAATTGATGAATATTCAATTTTTTATTCGATTCTATGAAAAATACTTAACGTTTTTGTCAGAATGCTGATTTTTATTTATCAAAAACTCTTATTAATATTGTTTGACCTAGAAGCTAACTCAACATAAGATTTTAGGCAAGAAAGTATCCGGAACTTTTCTTTTATAAGCACAAATCAAACTAGTCCTTTTAAGGTCTTGATAGGTTGACTTATGCGCAATGTTTAAAACCAACTAAAAAACCTTGTATTATGAAGAAAATTCTATTACTTACACTATTCCTTTTCAGTGGGCTGTTAGTCTTACATGCTCAAGAAATTTCAGTTTCAGGTACCATAACAGATTCGGATGGGGATGCACTTCCGGGAGTAAATGTCGTTATTAAGGGTTCCTCCACAGGAACTACAACTGACTTTGACGGAAAATTTACAATAGTGGCCCCTTCCCAAGGGACTTTATTGTTTTCCTATTTAGGTTTTGCAACCAAAGAAGTTCCTATTAGGGGACAATCTTCAATTAACACAACCTTATCCCAGTCTGCTGAACAGCTTACAGAAACTATAGTTATCGGTTCGCGATCTCAGGGAAGAAGTAAACTGGAAACCGCTGCACCTGTAGACGTCATAAAAATAAGTGCTCAGGCCATTAATATGCCTCAATTAGATCTTGCACAAATGTTGGTTGCTTCTGCTCCTTCTTTCAGTGCATTTAGATCTCAGGGAGGCGATCTTTCATCACATGTTGATCCACCAACACTGAGAGGCTTGGCTCCAAACCAGATGCTTGTTTTGGTTAATGGCAAAAGACGACATACATCAGCCCTTTTAGCAGGCACACAAACAGGGTCACCGGCGAATGCGGTTGACATGAGCTTTTTAGCACCGGATGCCATAGATAGAGTTGAGATTCTACGAGATGGTGCAGCAGCTCAGTATGGTTCTGATGCCATTGCCGGGGTTATGAACGTGGTACTAAAAAAAGGTACAGATAAATTTACAGGAAATTTTACAGTAGGTGGCTTTCCAAACAAAGCTCCTGATTTAAGTGATTCTGATATAAGTGAAGGTAATCAGGCTTTGCTAAAAGATACTGAACCGGACGGAACCAACTACCAGCTTTCCGGAAATTATGGAATATCTTTTGCGAATGGTGGGTTTCTTAATTTGACAGGACTTTACCGACAGTCAGACAGAACAATAAGACCTAACATAAGCAATGCTTCACCTTACGGTGCAGCTTATCTAAATAATGAGCGCACAGATAGTCAGGGAAA
>JBGTEN010000311.1:0-5090 GCA_041747755.1 Arenibacter sp.
TTAAAATCGTCTTCCTGCCCAATCCCTGCCCTATTTATGAATGCCGCTCCAATAGCCGAGCGTCCCTTAAACTCATGGTTTACTCTGGCAAACGTAAAATTATTCTTATTCACATTTGCCTCTGGAACCTCATCGGTAAACATGCTGAGGAATCCTATATTGGTACGATTGAGTTTACCTGACAGTCTTGCCCCGCCAATTATCGGCACAATGCTACCGTCATTTCCAATACCTATTCGCCGACTAAAAAACAAATCTACTTCCCCCGGGCTACCCACACTAAACTGTCCGGCATTTTCCAAAAAGAAAGGTCGCTTTTCAGGAAAGAATAAATTAAAACGGTCTAAGTTTACTTGCTGGTCATCCACTTCTACCTGCGCAAAATCAGTGTTATAGGTTAAATCTAATGTCAAACTTGGCGTAATGCTATACTTTATATCCCCACCAAACTCCGGTTTAAAATCCGTTTTCGGATCGGCAACAGTATAATCCTTGGAAACCTGACCTAAGGCGTACGGAATAATTTTCAGGTTATTAGGACTTTGCAATTTTAGACCGGTAAGTGTACCTGCCAAAGAAAGACGGTTTAAATTAAACCCTATCGGCATTGGAGACCAATACACTATTTCATTGGTCTTTCTAATATTCCTGCGAAAATTAATTCCCCAATCCTTCCCTGCCTGAAATCGTAAAGTACGCAGCGGGATTGCAAATTCCGCACTCCAGCCAAAATCACCCACTTTCGTTTTCACTTCCCAGGAACCGTCCCAATTAAGGTTGAAACCACCAATAGTTCCCCCTTGCTGTCTATTAGCGTTAAAATTTCCTTGTCCCTCGTTATCTACCTGAGCATCATACTCCACTCCCAAAGCGTTGGTGCCAAAAATAAAGCCATTCTGACTATCCTTATAGGTATCCACTATAAAAAGAAAAGCATCTGTCATGTCTAAAGAGGCATCCCTTCGGGCATCCGATACTACCAATGTTTGCGGTGAAGCATCATAACAAACTACAGAAACATAAAAGGTTTGCGAAGTATACCCTATTCTGATTTCCGTTTTTTCAGTGGCCGGCAGCCCAAAATTGGGCTGCATTTGCTTTAGATCTCCAAAAGGCATGATCTGCTGCCAAATAGGATCATCAATAACAACACCGTCTAATACGGGACCATTTTCCAGAAAAACTGCATTAGCAGTTGGCCTATAATCGGTATCTCCGGAATTATTTTGAACTTGGCTAAAAGCACAAAAAGAAACACCTACAATTACCATTAGGCATAATCGTAGATTCAAGGAAGTTTGTTTGTTTTTCAAGAAGCTTGGTCTGAAGTTTATAAAACTCAAATTTAGATAACTTCGGAGAATGAATGGAATACTTTTTTATAAAATTACGTATATTACTAACCAATTATTTGCTTAATCCTTACTCAACCAACATTAGATTCTAAAATCCTAAAGCCTACCCGATGAGAAATACCCTTTTTCCCTTTTTAATTTCCTTTGCACTTCTAATTGGAACCCTACCCGTTTTTGGACAAATGGCTACAAAGAGCCTCTCCGAAGCTGCAGGTGTTTCTTTAGAACGATTACAACGGTACGACGATTTTTTAAACAAAGAAATCAAAGAAGGGCGTATTCCGGGAGCCGTTTCTTATGTTGTGCGCAAGGGAAATGTGGTTCATGAAAAATCTTTTGGATATAGTAGTATAGACGATAAAGCAGCACTGCGGCAAGATCAAATTTTTTATATTATGTCCATGACAAAACCTGTTGTTACAACAGCGTTTATGATGCTATACGAAGAGGGCCTTTTTGATTTAAACGATCCGGTTTCCAAATACCTGCCTCAATTTAAAGATTTAAAAGTTGCCAAAGATATCAATGCAGGGATTTTGAGTGAAACTGTCCCGGCCAATAAAGAAGTTACTATACTGCATGTATTAACCCATACCTCCGGATTTACACATGGTTTAAGTGGTACCAAACTAGATAATGAAACTGCTCAGGCACTGTATTTTGAACCTCAAAAATCTATTGAAAGCAGGGTTAATACGTTGGTAAGTCTGCCTATGTATGGGCAGCCCGGAGAACAATGGAATTATAGTGCTTCTACAGATGTTTTATCACTTTTGATTGAACACTTTTCAGGGATGTCCACTGCTGAATTTCTGCAAAAACGCATTTTTGATCCACTCGAAATGAAGGACACCGGCTACAACTTAAATGCCGGAAATAAGGATCGCTTTATGCCGGTACATAATCTTAATGAGCAGGGCAAACTGGTAACCTCTGCCAACCAATTTCCTGTTGAAGGAAATACCGTTTTCGGAGGAACACATGGGCTTTTCTCAACAGCCTCCGACTACATGACTTTCTGCCAAATGCTTCTGAATAATGGCCAATGGAAAGGAAAACAGTTGCTGAGCAGGAAGACCATAGAAATCATGACCATTAATCAGGTGGATGATTTATACCAAGCTCCCGGACAAGGCTTTGGTTTAGGGTTTGGTGTAACAACAGATTTGGCAGAAAGTAAGGCCTTGGGTTCGGTTGGACAATACTACTGGAGCGGTGCTTATACTACTTTTTTCTTTATTGATCCAAAAGAAGAACTCATTGCTATACTCCTGTCTCAATTACAGCCTTACAATAATTATTATGGCGAAAAAATGCGCCAATTTATCTATCAAACACTTATTGATTAGTCTTTAACATTTAAAAAACAAAACTTAAAATGAAAACAACATACCTTTTTTTGATTTGTATCAGCATAACTACCCTGGTCCATTCACAGGAAATTATTCAGTTACCCTATACTCCATCCTCAACCGTGGTTTGGCAAGGTGGCGAAAAAAACTATTTCTCCGACATTTGGCAAACTCAGGTGGTAACCAATGTCTCTGTACCTACCATGGAAGTTTTTCGGCCTAATGAAGCAGATATTAATGGCACAGCAGTGATAGTAGCGCCGGGCGGCGGACTCTACGGCCTAAGCATAAACAGCGAAGGCAATGATGTAGCAAAATGGTTGAATAAAAAAGGTATTACAGCTTTTGTGTTGAAATACCGCCTAGTACCCACAGGAGAAGATGGTGTAAAAGAAGCCGGAGAAGCCGGTTCAAAAATATATGAAAATGTGGCTCCTATACTGCCTCTAGCCATTCAGGATGGATTAAAAGCTATTGAAGAAGTTCGTAATAATGCAACATTATACAGGATAGATCCCAGTAAAATAGGCTTTATGGGTTTTTCTGCAGGGGGTGCTGTTACTGCCGGAGTTACCTTTAATTATTCCAGAGAAAACAGACCGGATTTTATTGTGCCTGTTTATCCATGGATGCCTGTAGTAGGCAATTATGAAGTGCCGGAAGATGCTCCCCCGGCATTAATCATTTGTGCTTCAGACGACCCGTTGGAACTTGCTCCAACAAGTGTTGATTTGTATTCTGCCTGGTTAAAAGCCGGAAAAACCGCAGAATTGCACATGTATGCCAAAGGCGGGCATGGATTTGGAATGCGACATCAAAATTTACCTTCAGATAAATGGATAGAACGTTTCTATGAGTGGTCGGTTTCCGAAGGTATTACGGTACCCAAAGGCGGAATGTAAGTTCGTTTTTTAAAATTAATTTGACCACTATTTAAAATAGAATTAATTTCATGCTCCAAATCCTTTAAAGTGAAATTAATTTATTACGCAGTACTTTTTGTGAGTCTATCCGGCTATGCCCAAAGACACCTAAGATATGAAAGAGAAGTAGACCAAATTATAAAACGATATGACACCATTTGGGATAGCAGTAAAGAAACTATAGTATTTACGGGAAGTTCAAGCATACGCTTATGGAGGGACCTGGAACAACGTTTTCCTGAACATCAGATCGTGAATACCGCTTTTGGCGGCTCACACAGTTCAGATCTGTTAATGTATACCGATAAGTTAATTGTACCCTATAATCCCAAAATAGTTTTTATTTACGAAGGTGATAACGATCTTGCCGACAGAAAAAAAGTGCCGGTAATTGTTTCTAATATTGAAAACATAATAGCTAAAATAAAAGAAAGTAATCCCGGTACGCGTATTGTGCTTATTTCCGCCAAACCCAGCCTCACCCGGTGGAGCAAAAGACGGAGATATCATCAATTAAATGAGGCCTTGCGAGTATTATGTGAAGGGGATTCTGCTTTGGAATTTGCAAATATCTGGGATGTGATGCTGACAGATGGGAAATTGAATCCTCAGCTTTTTCTGGTAGACGGCTTGCACATGAATACTCTGGGCTATGACCTTTGGTATGATGTTTTAAAGAATTACATAAATTAAATAGGGATTGACTGAAGTCAAACAGAGGTTAAGCTTAAATAATCATGGTCAATAAATTATGATTTCAAATTTTTCTATGTTCATTTCTTTTGCTTGTCCAAAAGAAATGAACCAAAGAAAAGGACACTTTTATTCATGGAATTTTTAATTTTTTTTAAAGAATTCATGAATGCAAAGCATTTCCGTAGGAATTTTTCAGCCATTGCTGAAAACCGCCCGGCAAACTCTGCGTCGCGCCGAGTTCTCGGAGCTCCTGAATCTCAGAGCTTTGCTCGGGCTATTCTTGCGGAAAAGGTTAAAAACCTTAAACTTAATTTCAAAAAATAACAATAACTTATGTTTCACTAAAATAGACCCATTGAAATATTACTTAATGAATTTGTCAGTATTATTGATTTATTCTTAAGATATTACTCACGATTGCCATTAAAATGACCAATGAAAACAATAAAATTTAACCAATGAAAAACTCAATTTTAGGAAAAACAGCTATCGTACTTGTAGCTTTAGCTGGATTTATCGCCTGTGGAGAGAAAGAAAAAAAGACAGTGATCAACTTTCCGGCTACCGATCTGGCTGTGGAAAACATGATTCCTAAACCGCTTAAAATTATCCCCACTAACAGTGCTTTTGCCCTCGACCAAAATACGGCCATTTATACCTCGCAAACCGCACAGGGTTTTACAGAAGTGGGACAGTTTTTGTCGGATAAAATTAAAGAGCACATTAACCTTACCGTACCGGTAAATACCTCAGGTGCCAACACT
>JBGTEN010000312.1:0-7752 GCA_041747755.1 Arenibacter sp.
TATCTTTCAAAGATTTACCCATTTCGGTGGCCTTTTGCTCCAGATATTGAAAACGTTTCAAAAATTTCTTATTAGTTCGTTCCAATGCATTTTCCGGGTTAATGTTTAGAAAGCGACCATAGTTTACCATAGAGAACAATACATCGCCAAACTCAGCTTCCATACGATCCAAATTTCCGGATTGCACTTCCTCCTGTAATTCCGAAAGTTCCTCCTGTACCTTGTCCCAAACTTGACCGGGTTCTTCCCAGTCAAATCCTACTCCGGCGACTTTATCCTGAATTCTATTGGCTTTTACCAAAGCAGGTAAACTAACCGGTACCCCTTCCAGAACACTTTTCTTCCCCTCCTGTAATTTTATCTTTTCCCAATTTTGCTTTACCTCATCCTCATTTTCAACAATTACATCCCCATAAATATGTGGATGCCTGTTTATCAACTTTTCACATATGCCATGGATGATATCTGCCATGTCAAAATCCCCTGTTTCACTTCCGATTTTAGCATAAAACACGATGTGTAGCAGAAGATCTCCTAATTCCTTTTTGATTTCAGGAAGATCGTTTTCCAAAATAGCATCTCCCAACTCATACGTCTCCTCGATAGTCAGATGTCGTAGACTTTGAAGGGTTTGCTTTTTATCCCAAGGACATTTTTCCCTTAATTCATCCATTATCGTAAGTAATCGGTCAAATGCCTCTAACTGGTCTTGTCTGGAATTCATTAAAATTCGTTTTTGGTAAAAATACAAAGACCTGTGCTTTCAGGGTATCAAAATTTTACAGTATTTTAGAGGGTTGCCTTTTGGTCTTTTTAAAGGCAACTACAATGAATTCAACAACCCAATAGATAGCTTCTCATGAAAACACGTAGAGATTTTATAATGCAAACCGGCACTGTAGCTGCAGGTTCTCTTTTATTACCCACTTTTGCCCTTCCAAATTTTGAAGTGAAAAAGAAAGCGAAAAACCTGGGCGTGCAATTATACACCTTTCGTAAAGAAATGGATGCTGATGCCATAGGTACCCTTAAAAAAATTGCCACCTTGGGAATTAAAAAAATTGAATCTGCCAAAAGTAAGAAAGGGCATTATTATGGTTTAGAACCCAAAGAGATAAAAAAAGTCTGCGATGATTTGGGTATGAATCTAAAAAGCGGACATGTAGCTTTAGATGATCAATGGAAAAAGACCATAGACGAAGCTGCAGAATCCGGTCAGGAATACTTAATCTGTTCCAGTATGCCTTCCGCAGGTCAAACCATAGATAATTATAAAAGAGTTGCGGAGTCCTTTAATAAAGCCGGAGAGGATTGTGAGAAAAGAGGTATAAAATTTGGCTACCACAACCATGATTATGAGTTTGATTCCGTAGATGGCACTGTGCTATATGACGTGCTGATGAATAATACCGAAGCTGAATTGGTGCATATGGAACTCGATTTGGGTTGGGTGGTTGTTACAGGAAATGATCCTTTCGATTATTTTAAACGCTATCCGGGACGATTTCCGCTGTGGCACTTAAAAGATATGGACCTGACCAAAAAAGAGAGTACCGAATTCGGAAAGGGGGTACTCAATGTTGAAGCGCTGATGAACAATATCAAATCCTCAGGCGTAAAACATATTTTTATAGAACAGGAAGAATATGCCAGTACACCCTTTGAAAGTATGCAGCATAATATGGATTTTTTGAGAAATCTTTAAATCGTTGTTGGTTGTTCGTTGTTGGTTGCTCGTTGATGGTTGATGGTTATGAAAAATGATTCAAAACAAATACAAATTCAAATAGCAAATACAAATTCATGAAATTGTTCAAAACAACCAGAAACTTGAAACCAGAAACTTTTTTAGTTGTTCGTTGATAGTTGATGGTTTAAACAAGAAACCTGAAACAAAAAACTTTTGACATTAGACATTTGACCTTTGACTTTGGACCTTCGAAAAACTCTAATCCTTCCTAATGGCGGACACCACGGACCCGTATGTATTATCAGCCGATAAAATAAAAGAACCTCCCGATTCCTTTCGCGGGAAACTTAAATTTTTAGGACCCGGTTTCATTTTATCAGCTTCCATAGTGGGTTCCGGCGAGTTGATTGCCACCACAGCATTGGGTGCAAAAGCGGGATTTATAACGTTTTGGGTCATCATTCTGAGTTGTATTATTAAAGTGGCAGTGCAACTAGAATTTGGAAAACATACCATCCTTACTGGAGAGACCGCCATGCAAGCCTTTAATAAGTTACCCGGACCCCGCTTTGGAAAGGCAAAATGGTCGGTTTGGACGGTCTTTCTTGTCATGATTATAAAACTTTTACAGGTAGGTGGTATTATCGGGGGAGTAGCCATTATTCTGCACATGACCTCCGATGCCGTCAGCGTTACTTTTTATTGTTTTTTAATCGCCATTGTAGTAGCCTTAATGGTTTTCCGGGGGTATTACAAATTCATAGAGTCCTTCTCTTTGTGGATGATTGCTTTCTTTACCTTATTTACTTTTGCTTCGCTTTATTTCCTAAAATTTACCCCCTACTCCATCTCCTGGGAAAATATTTGGAGTGGCCTGCAATTTGATTTGCCCAAAACCGCTTTGGCGGTCGCCTTTGGAGCTTTTGGTATAACCGGTGTCGGAGGAGACGAGATTATACATTACAACTATTGGTGTCTCGAAAAAGGATATGCCAGCTATACCGGAAAAAATGATAACTCAGAAGCATGGCGCCTACGGGCGAGGGGCTGGATCAAAGTGATGCAACTGGATGCCGTCATTGCCATGTTGGTTTATACATCCGTGACTGCTGCTTTTTATTTGCTGGGTGCAGCTGTTTTACATGTACAAGGCAATGTTATGGAAGGCTATGGCCTAGTGGAAACACTATCGGCTATGTACACAGAATCTTTAGGGCCTGGTGCCAAAATAGCCTTTCTTATCGGCGCCTTTGTTACCTTATTCTCTACCCTGTTCGCTGCTTTGGCGGCATGGACACGACAACTCACAGATATTTTTGGACAAATCGGTTGGATTGATTTTAGCCATTTTGCGATTCGTAAACGTACTGTAGCTATTTTGGCGTGGGTCATTCCTATACTGTGGGCCATCGCCTTTGTCTTTATCCAACTACCCGTAATGATGGTCATCACCGGAGGCATTGTTGGCTCATTTTTATTGTTTTTGGTGGTGTATGCTGCCATTTATTTCCGATATTACCGTTTGAATCCCCTTTTTAAACCTAATTTCTTGTACGACCTTATCCTTTGGATTAGTATTATAAGTATTATAGCTGTAGGCGCATTGGGAATTTTTAAATTTTTTAGTTGAATGGATTTTGGTTGATTGGTTGATGGTTGATGGATTGACTTTGCTGTTGGCGGTTAATATGAGCCTTAAAAAACAAATACAAACGGCAATTATGAAAAACAACAAGAAACTTGAAACCAGAAACTTTTTTTAGTTGTTCGTTGATAGTTGACGGTTGTCAGTTAATGGTTGATAAATTGAAAAAAATCAAATACCAATTAAACACAAGCGCAAAAAACAAATACAAATTCAATTATGAAAAACAACGAGAAACTTGAAACCAGAAACTTTTTTTAGTTGTTCGTTGATGGAAGCTTGAATTCAAAAATTAAATTCAAAAACAATTTCAAGTTCAAGAAATAAATTCAAATTCACGAACAACCAACAACGAACAACCAACAACGATTAGTTCTTGGACATTAGACATTAGACTTTAAAAACAGATACACATGAAAATAACCTCCTATTCCTTTTTTATTATCATCACCGGAGCCGGCCTGCTGGGAGACTCCTGCAATGCTCAAGAAAATTCCATCATCGCTGATGGTGCAGAACTTACTCTGGTTTCGGCCGACTATAAATTTACTGAAGGTCCGGCTGTGGATGCAGACGGAAATGTCTTTTTTACCGACCAGCCTAATGACCGTATTATAAAATGGGACGCTAAAACCAACACCGTTTCTGTTTTTATGGAAAATGCAGGACGTTCTAACGGTATGTATTTTGACCATCAGGGAAATTTATTATCCTGTGCCGATGAAAAAAATGAAATCCGGAGTATTACGCCGGACAAGAAAGTTACCGTCTTACTTACCGATGTGAAAGGCAAGAAACTCAATGGTCCGAATGATTTATGGGTCGACCTTAAAGGCGGTATCTATTTTACCGATCCTTTCTACAAGCGCGACTATTGGGACCGCACCGAAAAGGAAATTGAAAAAGAAATGGTGTATTACCTCAGTCCGGATTTAAAAACCCTTAGCGTAGTAGCTGACGATTTGGTAAAACCCAATGGTATCATTGGCAGTGCTGATGGTAAAACCCTGTATGTGGCAGATATTGGGGATAGCAAGACCTATGCCTACACCATTGCTGATGACAGCACCCTAACCAATAAAACACTCTTTTGTGAAATGGGCTCCGACGGAATGACCTTGGATACTCAAGGGAATCTTTATCTAACCGGGAAAGGGGTAACCGTTTTTAACAAAGAGGGCAAACAAATTGCCCATATTCCCGTCGCCCAAAACTGGACCGCCAATGTCACCTTTGGCGGAACAGACCAGCAAACCCTTTTTATTACAGCCATGAATAGTGTGTATACGTTGGAGATGAAGGTGAAGGGGATACGATAACCAGAATGAAACCTTTAGGCCTTTGGCAACAATTTTTTAAAGGAGTCGATTTCGGCTCCTTTACTTATTTTATGTAGGCATTATAAAAGAAGGACAACATATATTATTTTGTTTGACCATGCCTACAGTGATGTTATTTTTGTCATAATCTTGATAATTCAGATTTCAAGATAACTTTACTCATACCGTAGCTTTCACAAAGGTTTTCAACTAACTTAAAAAACCACGGTGGAGAATAGGGACTCATTATGACTTCATCAATAAGCTCATTTAGATTTACTGGAATATATTTCCCAGTATCAACCTCTTCCCTAGACCAGTCGTATAGTAAACCAGGTCCATAATCGACAGTATGTATCATTCTCAATTCTTTTTCATAAGAATATGCTAAATGCTTATGAATAACTGGATACATAATGTTACCGTCTGGCATCTTATCACAACTATGATTTAGATATTTAACTTCACTTAAATCTATATTTTCTTTTGTTTCCTTAAAAGCCTCAATTATGGAAGTAACCTTTGAAGTAATCATTATCCCTTGGTTAATATTCGAATATATTTTCCATAAAGCTGCTGATTCAGAATTACTTATATTCCAACAGCAAACTGTTTTTATCGCTTTGGCCTTTCTATCCCGTTCATAATCCTGCTCGACCCTCAACAGAATTTCCTCCTCTGTTAAAGGTCTAAAATCCTTACTAAGAATATGCTGCCGTGAATGGTTATCAAAACGACGTTGCCAATTGACCTCTGAGGTAGTACCTTCAAAATGATCCTCTAATTTATCCAAGCGACAAAAGAAAAGTGATTTTCTCTGAAGCATAGAGACGAACCTAATAAGGTCCATATATTTTACGACTTGGTAATTTAGTTGAGGATAAAAGACAGGACTCGCATGCTTATTGGGTATTATTATGGGCATAATTATTTAATTATTTATGACAATATTAATGTGAAAAATACAAACTTTTACCTTAGATCCTTAATTATATATCCTCATACGAAATTGCCTGTCACTCTTATTTAAACGCTATTCATTGCATAAGCCAATTCATCTTTCTAACTTTATGTCTTAAATAGTAATAGACGATAAAGTATGTCCAATATTGATTTAATTATTGAAGAACGCGCCACCCACATCGGAAAATTTATGGTGGGCCGACTCCTGCCATTTCGGCAAAAAAGAATGGTGGGACCCTTTATTTATATAGACCATATGGGTCCGGTAAAACTAAATGAAAGGGAAAACTTTGATGTTTTACCCCATCCGCATATTGGCCTCTCTACCCTTACCTTTTTGTTTGAAGGCAGCATTATGCACCGCGACACGCTGGGTAATGAAATGGAGATAAAACCCGGTGCTGTAAACTGGATGACCGCAGGAAAAGGTATTGTCCACTCCGAACGCACTCCGGAATATCTACGCCATTCGGAATTGTTGATGCATGGTTTGCAGATTTGGGTAGCACTACCCAAACATCTGGAGCAAATGGAACCTGAGTTTTTTCATATAGGAAAAGATGAGATTCCGGCATGGACAGAGGGCGACCTCCAATACAAACTAGTTGCCGGAGAAGCGTTTGGGAAGAAATCGCCTGTACCGGTATTCAGCGAACTTTTTATGTTGGAAATTAAAAGTGTTACCGAACAAAAGGTAAACATTGGTGATGCGATTTATGGGGAGTCCGGCTTGTACATTCTTGAGGGATCTATTGAAAGTGATGGCAACACTTACCAACCAAAGCAATTGTTGGTAACTCAGGAGGCTAGCCTCTGCGAATTTACCATTGGTCCCAACAGTACTATTTATATTTTTGGTGGAGAACCATTTCCCGAGGAACGCATCATTGATTGGAATTTTGTAGCTACCTCCAAGGAACTTATTGATGCTGCCAAAGAAAAATGGATAAACCAATCCTTTGAAAAAATTAAGGGCGAGGAAAATGAATTTATTCCCTACCCTACCCGAAATCTAAAATAATTTATACTCAATATAAGTTTTTGAAATTAAGTTTAAGGTTTTTAACCTTTTCCGCAAGAATAGTCCGAGCAAAGCTCTGAGATTCAGGAGTCCCGAGAAGTCGGGACGACGCAGAGTTTGCCGGACGGTTTTTAGCATTTTCTAAAAAATTCCTACGGAAAAGTGTCTTTTTCTTTGTTTCGTTTCTTTTGGACAAGCAAAAGAAATGAAAATAGATTATTCTAAAATTTATAGTTTATTGTCTATTGATATTCTACCTATTTTTATATTTAAGATTTAGGTTGAACTTACATAAAATAATATGGAATCATACACCATCCCGGCTCAAACACGAATTGGCCATGTACATCTTAAGGTGTCCGACCTAAATCGGGCCTTAGGGTTTTATGGAGACTTGCTAGGTTTTGAAGTGACCATGCTTTATGGGAATCAGGCTGCATTTATTTCAGCCGGTGGGTATCATCATCACATCGGACTCAATACTTGGAACAGCAAGGGGGCACCCCCCGCAACTAAAAACGGTGTGGGATTATATCATACGGCGATTGTATATCCAACCCGTAAAGATTTGGCTTTAATTTTTGACCGATTACGAAGAGCCGATTACCCTTTTACCGGTGCCAGTGACCACGGTGTATCGGAAGCATTGTATTTAGATGATCCGGATGGTAATGGGGTGGAATTGTATTGGGACCGTCCGCAACATCTTTGGCCCAAGACTGAGGATGGAAACTTGGATATGTATACGAAAGCATTGGATATAAAGGATTTGATGAAAGAATTGGAGACTGAGTAAATTTTGTCGGAAGTCGAAGGTCAAAAGTTTCTGGTTTCTAAGTTTCTAGTTTTATCTTTTTAATTTGTATTTGTTATTTGAGTTTGTATTTGAACTTGATTCTTGAACTTGATTCTTGAACTTGCACTTATTGGCTTTAGTTTTATACCTAACATATAACAATCAACCATGACCCCTCCAATTACCATAAAAGCTGTGAAAAGCAATGCTGATTTTTTAGCTGCCAAAGAACTAATCCTTGAATATGTAGCTTGGCTGGGAATTGATCTTTCTTTTCAGAATTTCAATACAGAAATGGATACTATGCCGGAAACCTAT
>JBGTEN010000313.1:0-1736 GCA_041747755.1 Arenibacter sp.
AAAAGTAGCAACAGCAAAGGGCTTGCGAAAAGCATACATGCAAAAATAAGTTCCAAAGGATACAAAGGAACCGTAGAGCAAGAAGCGAAAATCTTTTTTAGAAATTATCAAAATTGAAAAATTAATTTACAAATGGTCAACTTATAGCCACAATAATACTTATTAATTTGACTATTTGTAAATTTTAGGGCGTTATAAGATTGTTTCCTAAAGTTTAAGAATAGCCATTCTACCATAGTACTAATTTGATATTTCTTAACAAGAAGAAATCAATTTGACCTACTTCTAAACACCAAACCTAATCTCTGTATCCTTTTTTGATTATCTCTTTCGCAATTTTCGCCCACGGCTTTAAATCAGTATCCAACCAATTACCATTGTCAGAGGCTGTTGGATAAAGAAAAGAACAGGTTTCGTTTTTATCTGCCACCGACCATAATACCCAGCTCATTTTATGCGCTTCCATCCACTCCAGCCAGGTATTAAAAGAGGTCATATCTATAGGTCCGTCTCCTGAATAGTCCATGGACGCACATTCAGATACAAATATGGGAATATTCTTGTTTAATGTATAGTCTGCGCGTGCCATCAATTCTTCTTTATGGCTTCCGGCATAAAAATGTAAGGTGTACATGATATTTTCATAATCTTTTATAGGGTCGTCGGCAACGAGGTGAACATCCTGACACCAATGAGGAGATCCCACCAAAATAATGTTATCCGGATCATGTTCCCGAATTGCTTTGATAACCTCTATGCCATACTCTTTTACCTCTTGCCAACTTTGCTCCACAGGCTCATTAAAAATTTCATAAATGACATTGGGTTTATGTCCATATAGCTGAGCCATTTCAGAGAAAAACAGCTTTGCTGCCTCGAGATTTATGTTGTGGCTATGCCAATCGATAATAACATATATGTCTGCTTCGATAGCTGCCTCTACTACAGTCATCACTTTCTCCATGGACTCTTCGGGATTGGTTAAATAGGCACCATCCGGTTCTACGCCCATTGCAGCTCGAACCACATTAACATTCCAATCGTTCTTTAACCAGACAACAGAGCCTTTCGTATAAAATCGTGGCCACCAGTTGTGCCAGCCATAGCTAACACCTCGTAAGACAACGGGGTTGCCATTTGAATCTGTTAATTGGGTTCCCTTAACCCTTAAAACTTTAGCCAGAACAGTGTCGTTATTTGTTAAAAGATTTGATGTATTGGTTTGAGACAAGATTTCCTGAATACCAATGCCATTGATAAAAGTCATCAAAACAATCATCCAGGAAGAAAGTAAAATTCTCATAAGGTATAAATATGTTAACATCGTATTTCATCAAATCTAATCATTTCTTAAGTTTTAATTGGTCATCTCAACATAAGGAATATGCCTAAACCATATATCACCTTCAACTTGCCATTTTAAAGAGTTAAAAATAAGTTTAAGCATCTTCAAGTGCATTATGTGCCTTTTTTAGTAACACTGTCCTAACCTAAAATTAAAACTAGCGTTACCCATATCCCAATATATATTTATAACCTTTGCATACTTCAATTTTCTACTGAATGAAAATTATACTGATTTCGCTGTCTCCTGTGATAGTAAATCGTTTTAAAGACCAATTAAGCACGTACTTTTCGCCCCTTAATTTTAACAGAATTAAAAAGAAACTAAATAGTCAAGTTCCATGAAAAAAAGAGCAGTTGATATTGTGGTAATATCCGACGTACATCTTGGC
>JBGTEN010000314.1:0-27254 GCA_041747755.1 Arenibacter sp.
TAAGCTTTGACTACCCATGACCAAAAAATTAAGTAACCATTGCCATTGATTTTCTGATAAGGCCTGATAGCAGAAGGTTTGTTTTACTTCCTGATAGATTTCATTGGGATAGAATCCGTCTGAAATGGCCAGCGTTGTCAAATATTGTAATAGTACGTCATAACTGTTGAGGTAAGGAATGCGGTCTTCAATTGTATTTTGTTTAACTGCTTTTTGTAATGCTGATGCCTCAATGAGTTCTATGGCATGTGTAGGTAAAAAATAAATGACACTTTCCTTTCCCGGTCTGTGACCACTTCGTCCTGCACGTTGTAAAAAGCGCGCTACACCTTTTGGTCCGCCAATTTGAATAACGGTTTCTACCGGGGCAAAATCTACGCCCAAATCCAGACTGGAGGTACATACCACGGCTTTCAAATCTTCATTACGGATAGCATTTTCTACCCAGACCCGGGTTTCCTTATTAATGCTGCCATGATGCATCGCCATGTCCCCCGCATATTCCGGATGTTTTTCCAGGATTTTCTGAAACCAGATTTCGCACTGGCTCCGGGTATTGGTAAATAATAGGGTGGTTTTACTTTTATTGATAATCGGTACGACTTCTTCCAACAAATGCAATCCAAGATGACCGCGCCAAGGAAAAGCTTCCATTTTTTCCGGGATAATGCTTTTGACCGTAATCTTTTTGTTGAGGTTTGCTTTGATTAGGATGGAGTTTTCCAAGGCTTTGGATTCAGGACCTAGCAGTACATCACGTGCTTCTTCCAAATTACCAATGGTAGCCGAGATTCCCCAAATACGAAGATTATTTGTAACGGATTTGAGTCTGGACAGGGCTAGTTCCATCTGTACACCTCTTTTTGTTCCTAAAAGCTCATGCCATTCATCTACTACAATAGCGGCGCAATCCTTGAAAATCTTGTCATAGCCTTTTGTGGCTAATAACAATTGAAGACTTTCCGGTGTGGTAATCAGAAGATCGGGCATTTGCTTTTTTTGTACAGTCCTTTCTTTAGTGGACGTATCCCCGGAGCGAATCCCTACTGTTATTTGGGTACCCAAATCTATCGTTATCCTTTGGGCGGATTGTTTAATTTCTTGGGATAATGCACGCAATGGGGTAATCCATACGGCTTTTAATCCTTTTTTATGTTTCGTCTTATACTCAGGATTATTTTTGATGTAATTCAGGACGATAGGAAACCAAAGGGCATAGGTCTTACCGCTTCCCGTAGGAGCATTTAGCAATCCGTTTTTACCCTGTAGAAAGGCTTTCCAAGTATCTTTTTGAAATTTAAATGGTTTCCAGTTTTGTTCCTGAAACCAATTTTCTGCGATTTGAAAAAGTTCTTCTCGGGTAGACATTGGCGGAGCAGCGAATCAAGCTATTTATGTTAGTTAATTAACCTTGGGATGAATTTGCTTTTGGGAATCTCTTTTTCCAAAATTAGCCTTTTTAGTTGAAATTTACGATGTGGGAGATGGGCTTGGGATTTTAACCCCTTCCGTCTTCTTCGCTGCGCTGGAAGCCACCTTCCCCTTTCTGGGGAAGGAGTTTTTTTGTTTTGTGGGTTTTACCCCTACCTATTCGGTAGGCAGGCCCTGCCTATTCGGTCAGGCGGGCTTTGGTCTTCTTCGCTTGGCTTGAAGCCACCTTCCCCTGCAAGGGGAAGGAGTTTTTTATTTCAAATTGAAATTATCCTCTATCTCCATTAAAACTGATGGTAAGTTTTCAAACACCATTTTATTCTCAAACCGAATTACTTTAAATCCCATTGCTGTTAATCTCTCCTTACGTTTATGGTCCTTTTCCTCCGAGGTAGCATTCATGTGCGCTTCGCCATCCAATTCAATAATAAGATTTTCCTCAGCACAATAAAAGTCAACTATATAATTCTCAATACCATGTTGTCTTCTAAATTTACGCCCATTAAACTTTTGTCCTTTAAGATGTTTCCATAAAAATGCCTCTGCCGGTGTCAGAGTCTTTCGCAATTCTTTCCTGTGCTCTTTGGATTGAGGTGGGTCGTGTTTTTTAGTCATGGGCATATATATTACATTGTCAATTTATTGTTTCGACAACTTAAAGATTTGATGTTTCGCCTTGTTGAAACCTGGTGATTAAAGATAACGTTTTCTAAAAAAGGAATAATAATGAATAGGTGTTCCTTCCCCTTTCTGGGAAGGAGTTTTTTGTTTTGTGGATTTACCCCTTCCGTCTTCTTCGCTTGGCGTGAAGCCACCTTTCCCCTTGCAGGGGAAGGAGTTTTTTAATTATTTGGAGATTAATGCTTTTAAATCCTCAAGATTATTCGCCTCATGTATATTTTTATCTTGCCGCCATCTCAGCATTCTGGGAAAACGCGTGGCTATACCACTTTTATGACGATTGGAAAGGGCTATGCCTTCAAACGCGATTTCAAATACATGATGTGGGATTACACTGCGTACCGGGCCAAAACGTTCTAAGGTGTTTTTTTTAATCCAGGCATCCAGTTTTCTGAATTCTGCATCTGTCAATCCTGAATAGGCTTTGGCAAAAGTCACCAATTCCTTTTCGCCTTTCTCATTTTCATCCCATAGCGCAAAGGTATAATCGGTAAATAGATTGCTTCGTCTACCGTGACCACGCATGGCATAGGTGAGCACGGCGTCTATGGTTAACGGATCAACTTTCCATTTCCACCAATCGCCCTTCTTTCGTCCAACCAAATAAGGGGAGTCGTTGCGTTTTAGCATGAGGCCTTCACTGTATTTTTCCCTGGAACGTTCCCGTTCTCGGGTCACCTCTTCCCAGGTTGAAAAATGCATGGTTTCCGAAAGATGCAAAGGAAGATTACTTTGACTCTGCTCGTTATGCTTATTTTCAATAACTTTTTTAAATAGTTGTTCCAATAACTTTTTTCGCTCTGAAAAAGGAAAGTTACGAATGTCTTTTCCCTGCCATTCCAAAAGATCATATGCTTTTAAAATAACCGGCACTTTTTTCAAAAGCGCTGGGGAGATGGTTTTGCGCCCTATTCGGGTCTGAAGATCGTTAAACGTGCCAATAGTGCCATTTGGAAATGGTAGTATTTCGCCATCTATAACGGTTCCATTAGGAATGGCACCTATGAATTTTTCAAACTCCGGATATTTGTCCGTCACCAGCTCCTCTCCACGGCTCCATACAAAGAGTTCATCATTTCGCAGAATCACTTGGGAACGGATTCCATCCCATTTATGTTCCGCAGACCATTCACGAACATCGCCCAAATCCTCTATCTGTCCATCAATGGCATACGCCAAATAAAAAGGATAAGGTTTGGAGAGGTAATCGCTTTCATTTTCTTCCAATAACAATTGCTCAAAGGAAATGGTATTGGGGTCCCAGTTACCCATTAATTTATAGGCCAAAATATCTTCATCTATTGCCGTTGCTTTAGCTAGGGCTTTGGTCATTAATTTCTGGCTTACCCCAATTCTAAAACCCCCGGTAATCAATTTGGTAAAAACAAAACGCTCATAATAATTTAACACTTTCCAATTCCTATATAGGTATGCTTTCTTATCTTCATCCTTTTTTTTCTTTAATGCTATCATTTCCTCTAAAAATTCTGTCAGGCTTTTCTCTGAGGATTGTTTGGCTTCGGGGACAACCAAAGCAATGGTTTCTGCAAGATCGCCTACAATGTGATAGCTTTCCTCAAATAGCCAAAGAGGGATGTTTGCCAGCTCCGAAGCCCACTGACGCAAAAGCGTGGTGTTAATCGGTCTTGGTGGTCTGCGATGCGATAGAATGGCGATGGTCCACACCTTATCCGAATTATTAGCTTCAAAAAAGTAATTCGTTAATGCCTGTACCTTGACTGTAGTTTTGTTGGTACTGTCCAAGGCCTTAATAAGTTGGGCAAAATTCTTCATACCTCTACAGATGTGTTGGAAGCTACAACAGCCTCGGTTTCTTCTTCACCATATTGTGTTTCTTCAGTACGGGCATCATAACCTAGTTCCCTTAGGTATCGAGAAAAAATATCTGTGTAACCATGTGTGCAGATTACTTTTTCTGCCCCAGTTTCTTTAATGCTGGATAAGAGGCCGGACCAATCACAGTGATCGCTAAGTACAAAACCTTTGTCTATGGCTCTTCTTCTTCTAGCCCCACGGAAAGTCATCCATCCACTGGCAGATGCTGTGACATAGGGTACCATTTTGCGAATCCAAGTGCTACCATGAGCACTTGGCGGTGCCAAAACGATATTACCTAATAAGTTTTCTTTTTTAGTGTCCTTGGTAATTAGGGTGGTTTTTGGAAAATCAACCATTGGACGCAAAACCTCGGTCATATTTTCAATGGCACCATGGGTGTATATTTGCCCGATATCTGTATTTAAATATTTTAATAAACGTTGTGCTTTTCCAAGACTGTAACCGAATAAAACAGAGGTTTTTCCTTCAGAGCGGTTTTCTGCCCACCACGTATTTATATCGTTAAAAACTTCTTCTTGTGGTGACCATGAAAAAGCAGGTAGCCCAAACGTACACTCGGTTATGAAAGTGCTACATTTAACAGGTTCGAAGGGTGTTGAAATACCATCGTTTTCTGTTTTATAATCTCCTGTAAATACCCAGACCTCTCCTTGGTGCTCCACTCGTATTTGCGAAGAACCAATGATATGTCCTGCAGGATGTAAACTAAATTTAACGTTGTTGATAACGAATGTCTCCCCCCAGTTCTTACCGGATACATTGATATCTCCTAAGCGGTGCGCAATGATTGGAATATTCCTGTGGTGGGTAATATATTGCTTATGTCCCCAACGACTATGGTCTGCATGCCCATGAGAAATGATAGCTTTGTCTACAGGTTTCCATGGGTCCAAGTAAACTTTCGCCTGGGCACAGTAAATGCCCTTGTTTGTAAATTGTAAAAGGGGTGTTTTCATAGCTTTGGAAAGTTACAAATTTTGAAAGCAAATAAAGTTACTACGGAAATTAAAGTATGACCTGTAAAAAAAGTATATTTGCCGCTATAAAATTTAGTATTATGTCTTTTGTAGATTTGTACGGTACCAGCGACCACAAAAGTAATTTGGCACATTTTGCATCTCTTGCAACCCTTGCTGCTGTTGACGGCGAGGTTGGTCCTGAAGAAAAATTATTATTAGATAGTTTTGCTAGGAAACTGGACATTAGTGCAGTGGAGTACAAGGAGATAATGAAGAAAGAGAACACATATCCTATTCATCCTCCGGTGAGTTTGGAAAGGCGTTTGGAACGTCTTTTTGATCTATTCAAGATTATTTTTGCGGATCACAACGTAGATGACAATGAAATGATCTTGTTGCGAAAATATGCCACAGGCTTGGGTTTTTCAGATGAAAAAGCAGAGGCCATAATTAAAAGATCCATAGCGATATTCAGTGGTAAGTTAGATTTCGAAGATTATTTATATCTTATAGAGCGATAGGCATTTTATTATCTAAACCAAACTTCCTCCCTTCTTTAGCTTTTCTAATGTAATCTGACAGGCTTTTGGGAACTTTGCGTATTAAGTGTACGCTGCTTTAGCCTATTTTTAAGTTTTTATAAATATGTGTTGTTTGATTCTCTTCAGCAAAAACAAAGTCCCCTGTTTTCTTAATTTACCTGTTTTATTTGCACACAATTATGTTCTTTTTTGTGATATGATGTAGTATTCTTAAATCTTTGATATTTTAAATTTATAACTTTGTGTTTTATTTGTAACAAAAATGAAAAGCATAATAAGAGAGGCACAGCCGGAAGATATGCCAAAGGTATTGGAGCTTATACAAGAATTGGCAGACTATGAGAGAGAACGAGACGCGGTTGAATTAACAGCTGATGATCTTGTTAAAGATGGCTTTGGAGCGAACAAGCGCTTCCATTGTTTTGTAGCGGAATTAGAGGGCGATATTGTTGGTATGGCATTAGTTTATATGCGATACTCTACTTGGAAAGGAGCTGTAGTTCATTTAGAAGATTTAATTATTACGAAAAAAATTCGGGGCAAAGGACTAGGAAGTGCTTTGTTGGAGGAGGTTGTAAAATATGGCCATGGATTAGGTGTTAAGCGTATTTGTTGGGAAGTTCTTGACTGGAATGAGCCTGCAATCACTTTTTATGAAAGTAAAGGCGCTAAGGTAAAAAGAGACTGGGATGTTGTTCATTTAGACGAAAAAGGGATACAAAATTTTATTAATAATATATGAGGGTATTTAAGTTCGGTGGTGCATCTGTTAAAGATGCGGAAGGAGTTAAAAACGTAGTAAAAGTTTTGAGAGAAGTTGGTTTTGAAAACACTCTATTGGTGGTATCTGCAATGGGAAAAACTACCAATGCCATGGAAGAAGTTGTAAATGCCTATTTTAAAGACAAGGCTGCACTTTCTTCCTCAATTCAGGAGGTGATAAAATATCACCATGATATTTTAATTGATCTTTTCGAAAATGATAAGCATCCAATATTCCAAAAAGTAAAGTCTTTGTTGGATGAAGTACAAGGCTTTTTAGTTTGGAACAAATCTCCTAAGTATAATTTTGTTTATGACCAGGTTGTTGGGTATGGTGAGTTAGTTTCTTCAACCATATTAAATGAGTATCTGAACGAATGTGGATTAAAGAGTAATTGGCTCGATGTACGTACTCTTATCAAAACAGATGATAATTATAGGGATGCAAATATTAACTGGGAGAAGACTCAAGAGAATGTTAGCAAAAGAATAGATCAAAAAAAACTAAATGTTACTCAAGGCTTTTTAGGAAGTGATGAGAACAACTTTACAACAACACTAGGCAGGGAAGGATCGGATTATACCGCAGCTATTCTGGCCTATTGCTTAAATGCTACCGCAGTAACTATTTGGAAAGATGTGCCTGGAGTACTTAATGCAGACCCAAGATATTTTGAGAATGCACAGCTGTTGAACAAAATATCTTATAGAGAAGCTATAGAATTAGCTTTTTATGGGGCATCTGTGATACATCCTAAAACCTTGCAGCCACTTCAGCGCAAGGAAATACCGTTATATGTCAAATCCTTCATTAACCCTACTGCAACAGGCACTATTGTAGGGAAAGGAATAGGAATAGAACCTAAAGTTCCTTGTTTTATAGTAAAGAAGAATCAGGTTTTAATGAAATTGTCTTCGCTGGACTTTTCATTTATTGTTGAAGACAGTATGAGCGAACTTTTTAAGCTATTTCATGATTACAGAATGAAGGTAGATTTAATTCAGAATTCGGCGATAAGCTTTTCGGTTTGTGTAGATAACAAGTTTGGCAGATTAGAAGACCTATTGAATCAATTGAAAAGTAAATTTAATGTGGTGCATCATGAGAATGTTTCCCTGTATACTATACGCCATTTTGATGTAGATTCAATTGCTTCGCTCCAAAATGGGAAAGAAATTTTATTAGAGCAACGAGGAATTGAAACCTTGCAATTGGTGGTAAAATAGTTCTTAGAAGTATTGGCTAAAATTATCTCAGCTTCAGAAAGCGTATCCCTCCTCCTCAAAATTGCTATATTTGCCATTCACTAATTTTATGACCTATGGGTTTAGTGACCGCAAAGGAGGTAGCTAAAGCAATCAACATTGATAAGTATGGTTTTTTGGGAACTTTTATGGGATGGATTCTCATGAGGGTAACCCAAATATCTAATATAAATGCTTTTTATGATCGTCACAAGCATTTAAAAGGGGTAGAATTTTTAGATGCTATTTTAGAACATTACGAAATTAACTTTGAAATTCCGGAAGATGATCTTAGACGGCTTCCTAAGGAAGGTCCTTACATTACCATATCTAACCACCCATTGGGAGGGATGGATGGGGTTTTGTTGTTGAAATTGATGCTTAAGAACAGGGCTGATTTCAAGATTGTAGCTAATTTTTTATTAAGTAGGATAGAGCCTATGGCTCCATATATCCTCCCGGTGAATCCGTTTGAAACACATAAAGATATAAAAAGTAGCATCGGGGGCTTCAAAACAGCATTGAAGCATATTAAAGACGGACATCCCCTTGGAATTTTTCCGGCCGGAGAAGTCTCTACTTATAAAGATGGTCGACTAATTGTAGATAGGCCATGGGAAGAGGCTGCCTTAAAATTAATTCGGAAGGCAGAAGTTCCGGTAGTTCCAATTTACTTTCATGCCCGAAATAGCAGGTTGTTTTACAGGTTATCTAAAATCAATGATATTTTTAGAACTGCAAAATTACCCTCTGAGGTAGGGTCACAGAGAAACAGACCAATAAAGGTAAGAATAGGGCAACCTATAAGTGTGCAGACTCAGAATGAACAGGAAAATTTGGAAGAGTTTACAGAATTGTTGCGTAGAAAAACATATATTTTGGCCAATGCCTATGAAAAAGAACGACTTATAGATCAGATTCCTACTACACTCAAAATTCCTAAACCCCCCAGAAAAATAGTTACCCCGGTAAGAACGGAAGTAATACAAGAAGAAATAGAGCGCTTAAGAAAGAAGGATTGCAGACTGTTGCAGAGTAAGAACTACGAAGTTTTTTTAGCAAAGGCTAAAGACATGCCCTTTATATTAAAGGAAATTGGTCGGCAACGGGAAGTTACCTTTAGAGCCATAGGAGAAGGCACCAATAATTCTAGCGATTTAGATAGTTTTGACTCCTACTATTACCACTTGTTTCTATGGGATGATGAAGAAAAAACAATTGTTGGAGCCTATAGAATGGGTATGGGGTCTGAGATATATGCTAAATATGGGATAGATGGCTTTTATATTCAGGATCTTTTTAGGGTAGAACCGGAATTACACGCTATGATGAGCCAGTCTATAGAAATGGGTAGAGCCTACATTGTTAAAGAATATCAGCAAAAACCAATGCCTTTATTTCTTTTGTGGAAGGGAATTGTACATACCACTTTAAGATTTCCGGAGCATAAATTTTTAATTGGCGGGGTAAGCATCAGCAATCAATTTTCTAATTTTTCCAAATCACTCATGATAGAGTTTATGAAGTCTAATTATTGGGACCCCTATGTAGCTCAATACATCAGACCCAAGAAAGAATTTAAAGTAAAACTTAAGGACGCGGATAAGGAATTTGTTTTTGATGAAACCCAAGCCGATTTAAACAAATTTGATAGATTAATTGATGAGGTGGAACCAGGAAGTTTAAGACTCCCCGTTTTGATTAAAAAATATATAAAGCAAAACGCAAAAGTGATTGCTTTTAATGTAGATCCATTATTCAACAATTCTGTGGATGGATTGATGTATATCAAAATAGCCGACTTACCCGAAAGCACAGTTAAGCCGGTCATGGAAGAGTTTCAGGCAGAATTAGAGCGTAAGTTGGCCGAGGGGCAACAAAATGTTGACTTATAGGCTGGCAATTTGTACTATTTACCCTTTAAAATATATTGTCTTTAAAAAATAGTATGGCGGCAGTTTAATCAATTCCAACAACAGGACTTCGGCGTTCAAAGAGAATATTATCTTTCCACTTGTTATGTAATTTAGCTATTCGCTCGCGCTTACCAATGCACCTAAATCCCATTTTTTCATGGAGTTTAATACTTGCCAAGTTCTCAGGAAAGATCCCAGATTGTAACGTCCAAAAACCCTCCTTCTCACTTTGTTCAATAAGGTGCTTTAATAATTGCTGTCCAACACCGGTACCTCTACTTTTTTGCCCAATATAAATACTTACTTCGGCAACTCCGCCATAAACACATCTTCCGGACACTGGAGAAATAGCTACCCAACCCAAAAGACTATTATCCTTTATCGCAACGAATCTACAGGCACCAAGATGATTTGCATCCCATGATTGGTACGATGGTACGGTAGTTTCTAGTGTTGCGATACCTGTGTGTATTCCTTCTGCATAAATTTCTGAAACAGCAGGCCAGTCTTCTGGTCTCATCGCCCTAATTTTCATTGGTAGTCTTATTGGGGGTTTTGTTGAGTTTTGTAAATAAGGTATTAAAAGGAATTTGAAGCGCTATCCATTTTTCTTGGTTAAGCGAATAGAAAAGATTTTTCCCTATAAAAGAAGCTTTTAAAAGTCCAACTTTTTTAATTTCTGTTAGGTGCTGGGAAATGGTAGGTTGGGAGAGGCCTGTAATACCTACCAAATCATTGCACATACAACTTTCGTGTTTGTGAATGTGTTCTAAGATTGCAATCCTAGCCGGATGTGCTAAAACTTTAGCCATTACGGCTAAAGTGTTTTGAGAATAATTGAAGATGTGAGTCTTGGAGGCTCCCATTTGACTGATATTATTAATATAAAATTTTAATATTGCAATATTACAATGGTTTTGATAAAAATAAAAGTCAAACCGATTATTAAAGGCTCGACTTTTATGTATTTAGAACCAAGGTTTTTTACCCACTTGGTATGTATTATAAAACTCTTCGTCGGATTTGGTTAGGTAAATTACTCCTTCAATTAGTCCAATAACTCCGGTTGCTATGATTATAAAACTCCCTATGATAAGGCATATTGTTGCATAACCGATTATAGTTGCAACCAATAAAATTATGCCTTCTTTTTGGTATCCTAATATAAATTTATGTACACCCAAAGAGCCGAATACAATAGCCAAAATTCCGGCTAATACTTTTTTGTTATCTCCGCCGGCACCTTTTAGACCTTCAGAAAATTCGTTAGCAGTTCTTTTTGCTTCGTTCCCGAAATCATTAGCCGTTTCTTTTGCTTCTTCAGCAAATTCTTTTTTTGCATCTTTTGCATCATCAAATGATTCCTTTGCAGCTTGCTTTGCATCGTCAAATGCTTCTTTGGCCTTATCGCCTAAATCTTTGTTTTCTTCTGACATGGTGTTTTTTGTTGGTTAATAGCTTGCTAAAAGTAATAATTATTTTTTAATCAATGAAATATCATGGGATAGGGGATAAGATTGCCCATTTTGAAGATTTTTTGAACTTAAATAATCTTTTAAAGCCCCATTTCTAACTATAATGAGCCCTTATCTTATCAACCAACGTTTTAGCTAATTTTTCTTTGCTTTCAACAGTCCATCCGGCAACATGGGGTGTTAGTATAACGTTTTCGGCTTCAATTAGATATTGAAATGCCACGGGCAGACTATCTTCGGAAAACATATCTTCAAAAGACGATTTTTCGTATTCTAACACATCCAATCCTGCCCCAAGAATTTTACCTGATTTTAAGGCTGTAACCAAATCTTCCGTAACAACACATTTTCCTCTAGAGGTATTTAATAACCAAAAAGGATTTTTGAAACCATTTATAAAATTGCTATTCATCATTCCTATAGTTAGGGTGGTTTGAGGAATGTGCAAACTAAGTACTTCTGCTCTTTGTTGAAATTCAATTATGCCAACTTGACGGGCATAGGCATCGCCTACACCTCCCAAAATATCAAAACAAATAATATCTACCTCAAAGCCTTGTAATTTTTTGGCGAAAGCTTTTCCCATAGTACCATACCCCACTATGCCAATGGTTTTACCATCTAATTCTATGCCCCTGTTACCTTCCCGATCCCATTTGCCGTGACGCACTTCCCGGTCGGCCTTATTTAATTTATTGAATAGGGAAAGAAGCATGCCTAAAGTGTGCTCAGCTACCGCATTTCGGTTGCCCTCCGGTGCCGCAGCCAAATAAATTCCTTTTTTTTTGGCATATGATACATCTATATTTTCCAAGCCCGCTCCTACTCTTGCGATGAATTTTAGCTGGGTAGCTTTGTCCAAAAATCTAGCATCTATGGAAAATCTACTGCGAATTACAATTCCGTCGTATAGATGTATTTTAGATTCGATGTCTGTTTTAGAAGAGGCATAATCTTCATGATTGGTGAAACCTAAAGCAGCAAGCTGTTCTAGTAATAATGGATGATTGGTGTCTAAATGGAGAACTTTCATGGAAAAACAGGTAATAACGAGTTATTTCTTAATAGCTTTGGCTTTTGCCTAAAGAACTATCAATACTTTACTAGCATCAATATATAATTAAAATAACCCTATTGTATATCCCTTTCAAAATACAGGTAAAAATATACTGCAACACCAAAATCAGTCGCGTTGGTTGATACCAATCGATACCCTTTCTTTGAATATTCGTCTAATTTTGCCTGTATATCCTTGCTTGAATCTTTAATAATATGTTCTTTGTCCAAGGTCAATTTAGAATAGTAAATCAAGGATTCTAGTTTATACTCTTTCATGGTAAATAGCTTTTGTTCTAATTTAAGTAAGTAAGAAGAAAATAAATCCAAGATAGTAATTATATTGCAAAAATTTAGATACGGATTTACTACTGAAGCTTTCTGTATAACAGAAGATTGAAGATAACCCTGAAACGACGAATCAATAATATTTATTCCTTAACCAAAAGGAAACACGTACCAATATAATTAAAGCAGGAACTTCCACCAAAGGCCCTATAACGCCGGCAAAAGCTTGTCCGGAATTTAGTCCAAAAACTGCAATAGCCACGGCGATAGCCAGTTCAAAGTTATTTCCGGCAGCTGTGAATGCAACCGCAGCGGTTTTATCGTATGTGGTGCCCATGGCTCTGGTTACAAAGAAACCAATTAAAAACATTAGCGTAAAGTAAATAAGGAGGGGAACGGCTATTATTAATACATCCATCGGTATGGTAACAATGAGCTCTCCTTTAAGGGAAAACATTACTATAATGGTAAACAGCAAAGCAATTAAGGTTATTGGTGAAATTGTTGGTATAAATTTTTGATTGTACCAAGCCTCACCTTTTAATTTTACTAAAACAAACCGACTTAAAATCCCCATCACAAACGGAATTCCCAGATATATAGCCACACTTTCTGCAATTGTACTTATAGAGATGTCTACTATGGCTCCTTCAAAACCAAAATAGGGTGGCAGAACAGTAACAAATAACCAGGCATAAAAACTATAGGCAAAAACTTGAAAAATACTGTTTAGTGCCACTAAGCCTGCGCCATACTCACTGCTTCCTTCTGCAAGATCATTCCAGACCAATACCATGGCAATACAGCGAGCCAAACCAATTAGAATAAGGCCCACCATATATTCAGGATAATCCTGTAAAAAGGCAATAGCAAGAACAAACATTAAAACGGGTCCTATAATCCAGTTAAGTATCAGCGAAATGGAAAGCACCTTCACATTTTTGAAAACTTTGGGAAGTAAAGCATAATTAACCTTTGCCAATGGGGGGTACATCATTAAGATGAGCCCTATTGCTATAGGGATATTGGTTGTGCCCCTACTAAAGGAATCAACTATTTGGGGAAACTTTGGAATAAAGTAACCTAGAGCAACGCCAAAACCCATGGCGATAAAAATCCAAAGAGTAAGATAGCGGTCTAAAAAGCCTAATTTCTTTTTTGTTGTCATGTTATGCTTTAATTTGTGAAAAAACATAACACAATTCGGTAGCTATCTGAATACTTCGTTCCTTGTATTTCACTGCCTGCTGAGGAGTACTATCAAAGGCTTTAGGATCTTCATAGGTAACGGGAATGCGTTTTTCTGCACCGGCAATAAACGGGCATCCGACATCTGCCTGAGAACAGGTCATAATGGCTGCAAATTTGGAGGTGGGATTAAATTCAGCATCATAGGTTTTCGAAAATCCAATAATGGGGTGCGAATTTTCGGTGTATTTAATGCTATAAATAGGGTTAGTACCTTCTGAAATGGTGCTGATTTTGAAACCTGAATTTTCTAAAGTTTTTGCTGCCATTGGAAATAGAGCGGTGGCCTCAGTCCCTCCTGAATAGCAAAACACATTTTTCAAACCAAAGTAATAGGCTAAAGCTTGTGCCCAAACTTGAGAAAGATGACTTCTACGTGAATTGTGGGTACAAATAAAATTCAATTGTACTTCTTGTTGCTTATCAACTTTTTCTTGTATATAGTCAATAAGGGGTTGCAATATTGTTTTGCGTTCTGCAGGAATGTAAGAAGTATCTAATGCATTTATGACTTTTTCAATTTCCGGAAATAGCATAGTTTTATGGAGAGTTTAATTTAACAAGTAGTTATTGTTAGCAACATCCGGAATTTGGGGAACAGCAAGAAGCGGACTGTTGCAATTCCGAAAGTTTTAGCTTTGGTTTTTCTGTTGGAATTCCACAGGTATCCTTTGCAAGGCAGTCTGTATGTTTACCGGTTAGCAAAAAGTTAACACCATCAAAACCCAACCCGAATTTTTGAATAGTTTCCCCTTGGTATTCCACTTCAATCTCCAAATCACCAAGAGAAAGAATCCGTTCTGAAAGTTCAATTATTTTCAACAATTTTTCCGGATGTAATCTATGGTCGTAATCGTTGGCATTCCACAATTGAAAATTGACTACTTCCTCATTCCTAACCGTTCCACCACAATCAATAAAGTGTTTGGATATTTTACCAACCTCAGTTACATGGAAATGGCCAGGGACCGATTCTCCATTGGGTAATGTAAAGGAGATGCGCTCTAATTGGCGTAAATGATTCTTTACTTCAGATAATTTCATAATTGTATTGTTTTATCGCAATAATCGCATAGTTAATACTAAATTTTTTTAGCAGCAATCGGAGTTAGCTTCCAGATCTTGATTTAAGAACACTACCATAATTGCTTTCATTTCTGCCCATTTTATAGGATTTATACAGTAGCAAACGCTTGTTCCTTCCACATTTCCCTTAATAAGACCTAAGTGCTTCAATTCTTTAAGATGTTGTGAAATGGTGGGCTGCGCTAGTCCAATTTCGTTGACTAAATCACCACAGACGCAACCGTTTATTTTGAATAAATGTTGCAATATAGCAACACGTGCAGGATGTCCAAATGCCTTAGCAAAAGTTGAAATTGCATTTTGTTCCTCGGTAAACAATTCGGATTTGGCTAATCCCATTTCAGAAATATTAATTTATCGCAATATTACGATTAATATTTTGAATAGCAAAAATAAATCACAGAATTAAATTAGTCAACCGCTTTAAAGAGCTAGTTTTCTTTTAATGGTTGCTTATAGCAAATACCTTAAGAGGTGATAAATAAGGATACTACTTTTTTTTTCTTGTTGCCGGAGATTTTTTTGTGGGCGGTGTTGCAGCCCTTTTCGCGGGTGTTGCAGCAGCAGGATCCTTTAAAATCTCGTACTTTTTCTGCTTGGTTTTCCAGCGCTCCATAGCGTATTGCTGCATATCTTCAACTCGGTCCTTTTCATCCACAATCTCGAAACCCAATAATGTTTCTATAATATCTTCCAAAGTGGCAATTCCATCCATCCCTCCGTATTCATCAGAAATCAATGAAATTTGTTCCTTTTGGTTTAGTAGTTCTTCCCATGCTGTAAATAAAGTCGTGGTTTCTGAAAAAGTGACAATCTTTCGTTTAATGTCTTTTAATTTTAAATCGAATTGATCTTCTGCCAATTTTTCAAAGACCAGTTCTCTGAATACATATCCGGTAACATTATCTCTATTGCCTTCATAAATGGGGATTCTTGAGAAATGAAGAAAGTCTTTATTTTTTAAAAATTCCTGCAGTGTCATTTCCTCATTGGCCAAGACCACCACAATCCTTGGAGTCATGATTTCTGAAATTTGAATACTTTTGAGTTTTATTAAATTTTGAATAATTTTGTTCTCCTTATCCCCAAAAATCCCTTCTTCCAAACCAATACTTGCCAAAGCGGATATTTCTTCTCTGCTTGTTGTAAGTTCTTTTTCTTTTCGTGAAAGCATCTTGGTTAAGAGTGAAGAAATTAGTACCAAGGGGTAGGTGATAAAAATCATTACTTTAATAATTTTCGCCGTAATTCCCGTTAATTCTCTGCTGTAGTTAGCGCCCAAAGTTTTAGGTATAATTTCAGTAAATACCAAAATTAACAAAGTGAGTACTGCAGAAACTACTCCAAAATAGGCTTGACCAAATACTATAGTTGCCTGAGCTCCTACGCCGGCAGCACCAACGGTGTGGGCAACAGTGTTTAAAGATAGAATAGCGGATAAGGGCTTATCAATATCTTCCTTATACTTTATTAAGTCCTCGGCATCCTCATCTCCATTTTCTGCTTTCGCCTTTAAAAATGATATTGGAGAAGAAAGTAAAACAGCTTCCATAATGGAACATAAGAAAGAAGTGAACAAAGCAACAAACAAATAAATAAGTAAGAGCGTCATAGAAATTAAGTAGCTGATTAAAGGGTAAAAAATGACGTATTATCAATTAATTATTCAAACTTTAATTTAAGTCAAAGCTTTTATTGATGCCAAATCTTAATTCGAAGATACACAAAGAATTGTAACCTTGAAGAGAGATTTATAGAATTTGAAAAGGATTTTTTATCTTAAGAAATGTTTATTTAACCATATGTACTAAGTACCTGCTTAAGTATCTAAATTTATAGCTGTTATTTTTACAAACTTTCAATGCTTAGTAGTTCGTAAAAGAACTTTTGAAAACAGCTGATTTTTCGATGCTACCTGAAAAATAAAAAAAAATAATTTTAGCATCTTTCAATAAATATAGCGGGTTAGATTCAATTCAGAAATTAACAAAGGTTATCAGGTTCAATTGATCCCTACCTCCTACAGAAAAAATTTGGTTCATATAACCAATTTCAAAGCGTGTATTCTTGTTTAAACCGTAACCTAAACCACCATATAAACGGTTACGGTCAAAAATGGGGTTTTCCATGTTGAGGAAAATCTCATTATAGGTAGATACGTACCAAGTTTTTTCTACCATATCTTTATTATTTATAGGAATATTTAATCCCAGAAAATACCGTAGGCGCATACTAAAGTTATCTTCAATAAAACGCTGCTCAAATCTATAGCGATGTTGCAACCGGAACCTTCCAAAAGCTTGTCGAGTTATAAACTGTTGAAAAATACGGTGCTCTTGTACATCGGTTTTATCTAAGATATCGGAAACGTAATTTTTGCTTTTTACATAGGCATAACCCATCAGAACATTGTTATTTCCTTCGGTTAAATTATGACCCACACCGGTTCTTAACAGCAATTGTTCCAAATCACCAATAGCATTGTAATTTCTATGCTGTATTTCATTGTGCCAATTCCATTTTGTATTAATTTGTTTATTGCCAAAATATACAAACCAATTACCAAAGTTACTTTCTTGACTCATAACAATACAGGAAATCAGAGAAAATAGGATGAAAGCGCTGGTTTTATATCGATATCTTTTTCTGATAGTTTGGCCATTGATTATCATAAGCGCTCTAAATTTAGTAGTTTTATCTAATGTAGTATAAGATAGTAAAATGTGTCTGGTACCACACAAATGAAGATATCCGGATTAAATAGATTCACTATCCTGCGGGAACTAAGAACCCCTCAAACACAGTACTTATTTTAGTATTCCGAAATACCTGTTTTCGTTGGCTAAAAGTTCTGTTGCAGCCAAAATAGCTTGGTCATGGGTTAGATAATAGTCATATAGACCTTCCCTGTAAAAATAGCGCCTCAGTATCTCATCTTCCAGATTTTTCTGTAGCTCTTTCTTCGATTTATCCAAGGCAGTAATTTTACTGGAATTAATTTGAGACAATAGGGTTTTTAAATTAGCTTCTACTTCTGATCCAAACATGGCATTGTCCTCATTTGTCATAGCATCTTTAAGTGCTTTTTCTGTTGGTGTTTCAAAACTAAAATTACTTTTGGTAACAAATGCTTTAAAACTAGCAAAATCACTATCTGAAAACTCAAAATCGCCTACTTGGTTTACCTTGTTTTTATAGTAATAATCGGTAGCATAGTCAAACACAAGATTATTTTTTATAAGGGATTTTGTTAGCACATTGGTTTTCTCATCCGTAATTTCAATATCAGGAAGTACTCCTCCGCCATCTTGTACCTTACGACCATTGCGGGTGGTAAAATCTTTGAACTCGGTATTTCTCAAGGCCTTACCCTCCTGATCCCTATGACCATAATCCAATGCCTGAATACACCTACCGGAAGAAGTATAATATCGAGATATAGTTACCTTTAACTGTGTACCATAAGTAAGCTTTAATGGGCGCTGAACCAGCCCTTTGCCAAAACTACGGGCACCCATAATTACGGCTCTGTCCAAATCTTGCAGACTACCGGAGACAATTTCACTTGCAGATGCACTTCCTCCATTGACCAAAACTACTAAGGGAATTTGTTTGTCTACAACAGTGTTTTTGGTTCTATATTCACTATTAAATTTTTTTACCTTGGATTTGGTGGTTACAATAAGCTCCCCCTGATCAACAAATAAATTAGTAATATTTATCGCTTCGGACAATAAGCCTCCCGGATTGTCTCTAAGATCAAGAATTAGTTTTTCAGCGCCCTGCCCTTTCAGATCCAGTAAAGCCGCTTTAGTTTGCGCAGTTGCCTTCTCATTAAATTTTGAAAGAACAATATAACCTGTTTTGTCATTTACCATTTTATAATAGGGTACCGCAGCTACCTCAATAGCGTCTCTTTTAATAGTGGTTGTATTTAATTGCCCTTGTCTTTTATAGGCCACCACAACACTGCTGTTGTTGGCTCCTTTGAGAAGTTCACTGGCGTCATCTTTAAAATCTGCAATGGTGATATCTCCTATCTTTACTATTTCATCACCCGCTTTAAGACCAGCCTTGTCTGCCGGGTACCCTTTGTAAGGCTCCACAACTACTAATTTTTCTTTGTAGGAACGCACTATAGCACCAATTCCGGAATACTCACCGGCATTATTAATTCTATAGGCTTCCACATCCTGTTCATTCATGAATTTGGTATAAGGATCCAAATCTTCCAGCATATTTTTAATAGCCGTATCCATGAGTTCTGCAGGGTTAGTTTCATCTACGTAGTTCATATTGAGTTCTTTAAACAACGTAGTAAAAATTTCTATTTGTTTGGCAATTTCAAAGAAATCACTTTTAAAACTACTCCCAAGTACAAGGAAGAGTATGGCTAAGAAGGGGATAACAATTCCTTTTTTCAGTAAGCTGTTCATCATGGCCGTTTTAGTTTAGACTTATATTTTATTTCCAGACTTAATTTTTCCGAGAAAAAGCGTCAATAATTTAGGCATTTGCAGGGATATTGCTTCGTAAGTAGGCATTTCGCTACCAAGATATAAAATAAGGAACGCAAACTTTCCCTCTATGTTGTTAAAAACGATATGCTTGTTAAGGCGATAACTTTCGCGCAAAAGCCTTTTTATTCTGTTACGGTCAACGGCCGACTTAAATTTTCGTTTGGAGACGGTAACTCCGGTTTGTATATGTAAGTCTTTGACGAGTGCACTTTTTATATAAATTAGTTTTAGCGGATAGCTCGAAACACTTTTACCTTTTGCAAAAAGTTCTTCAAAGATTTTTTTACTTTTTAATTTTTCTTTTTTTGATAAAGAAAACTTTTTTGTACTTGTTTCGCTCTGGTTGTTATTTTTAGATTTGTTAGTATGTACTTGAAGGTGCGTTGAGAGTGGTTTTTTTTGTTCTAAAGATGCTATGTTCACTTTTGTATCAGCGGTTGCTTTGTCCAAGATGTTGTCAATTTTTTCTTTTAGTACCTTTTCAAAGTCAATACTATTTTTCGCTATTTCCAGTTCCGAAAAACGGAGAAATTGTACACCGTGACTTTCCAGCATCCCTTGCTTTTTATGTTCTTTTCCGTACTTATAATCATGGTAATTCTCATCTATTTCTATGGCAAGCTGAAGTGCAGGCGAATAAAAATCCACAATAAAATCTAACAACGGTACTTTTCTGTAAAAGGCGATGTCCAATGAAAGTTGATTAATTTTTTTCCATAGCAATAGTTCCGAAGTTGTGCTGTTCTTTAGGAGCTCTTTGGCATACGCATCAAGCAAAGGATTATATGGAATAATTTTGTTTTTCAAAGAGAATAGTCTCGTATGTCCTATTAATGGCGCAACTGTATTAAGATTCTATTTAATAGATAGATGTATAACAAATATTAAGATATCATAACTTAAATAGGTTAATACCCTATAACGCTTCAAATTAACTCTAAATCATGAGGCAACTCCTTAGACTAAAGCGAAAAATGAAATCCAAATAACAGATTAAGGCTGCCACACGTTATTCTCGGGATTGATATCGGCCATCAATTGGGATGGGTCTATCACAACAGCCTTTATACTGGAAAAGGGTTTGCTTATTACAAATTCATAAACAGGATAAGCCCACGCCCAATTAGGCAAAACCGTTCTATTTAAATTGGGATATGGATTGTCTTTTCCACCACGCATCATACGCAGGGGAGCATAAAATGTTTCCTGATCCCCATTTTCATAAACCACCAAAATATCTATTGGCATTGGCATTAGACCTATTCGTTCTAAGGTTATTTTAGTATCCTGCCCTTCGGCTACTACTTCCTTAATACCGTAGTCTATAGTATTAGTAGTTTGGGTCCAATCTGTCAAGTACCAATCCAATTCCAGTCCTGAAACTTTTTCAGCTGTGCGCTTAATGTCGTTTGGTGTAGGGTGTTTAAATTTAAAATCCTCATAATATTTTCGTAAGGATTCCATGAGTTTATCTTGCCCGATAACATAGCCTAACTGGCTTAAAAAAACTTCGCCTTTACTATAGGCACTTATACCATAGGAGAAATTAAGGTTATACCTGTCCGCATGTGTAGTTTGTGGTTGTTCAGTGCCGGATTCCACTAACCGGTAATAGTTACTATAAGCACCTTCAAACGGGTTTTCCTTTTGTGGTGTCATAATTTCTTTCATACACAAAGAGGAAATAAAGGAGGTAAAGCCTTCATCCATCCATTCATGTTTAGACTCATTGGTTGCTAATACATGTTGAAACCACGAATGTGCCATTTCGTGGACCATAACTCCCACAAGGCTTCCAAATCGGCGCTCTCCGGTAATTAAAGTGGCCATAGCATATTCCATGCCACCATCTCCGCCTTGGATTATGGAGTATTGATCATAGGGATATTTGCCTATGTTTTTACTAAAAAATTCCATTGCTTCCGCAGCCTTTGGCTGCAGATTTTTCCAATTTTCCTTTATTTCCGGCTTGTCTTTATAGAAAAAATGTAGGGTTGGACCATCTTTTACTTTAAGTGTATCATGCACGTAGTTGGGATCAGCTGCCCACATAAAGTCGTGCACCATAGGTGCTTTAAAATGCCAGGTGAGCGTTTTGTTTTTTGTCTTTTTTCTTTTGGTTGCCGGTAGTGCTATTGTGGTTCCCGGAGCCTCATAACCATGACCAATTTCCTGCGGATTTTGGAGATAACCACTGCCTCCTACAACATAGTTGGCGTCTATGGTAAGTTTTACATCAAAATCACCCCAAACCCCATGAAATTCTCTGGCGATATAAGGATCTGCATGCCAACCTTCAAAATCATATTCGGCTAATTTGGGAAACCACTGACTCATGGAAAGCGCTACACCTTCCTCATTGTTACGCCCGGATCTGCGGATCTGCAATGGAACTTGTCCGTTAAAAACCATATCCAAGGTGGTTTTTGCTCCAGGAGCAAGAGGACTAGCAAGATCTACTATGAGTATTGTTCCTTCTTCCTTATAATTTACGGCTTGGCCATCTTGTAGCAAGGAGGCCACTTTAAGATACCCTATTTCTTCGGGAGAAAGGGCTGCTATTCTGCTCTTTCCGTTGCTAAACATTCTGTTGTCCGGATCAGCGATGCTTTGCAAACGAATATCCATTTCACTTCCGGGTTGGAAAGCATTAAAATAAAGATGATAGTACACTCTTGTCAACTCATCCGGGGAGTTATTGGTGTAAATTAATTTTTGTGTTCCGGTATACTTGAAGTTGTCCACATTCATATCAACTTCCATGGTATAGTCTACATGCTGTTGCCAATACGAGCTATTGTTTTGCGCATTAAGGGAGCTGAAAAGAGAACAAAGGACAAATAACCGTATTGCCAAAATTTTTAAATGCTGCATTTTTATAATTTTATTTTTCCTTTGGAAAGATTGTCGGCCATAATGAGTGCATTATATGCATTGACCATTTTACCGGATTTAGATATTTTATCAAAAGTGTTTATTTGGGAAGCATCCCCAGCTAAAATAACAGAGGTTTTTGTTGCAAGTCCGGACTGCATTAACACTTGTTTCACCTCTGCCGCTGTTAGCTTAGGATAGTGTGAGCGTATCAAAGCAGCAATACCCGCAACTGCAGGTGAGGCCATAGAAGTGCCTCCCTGAAATTCATATTTTTGGTTAGGCATTGTAGAATATATTTTATCGCCAGGAGCAAAAACATCTACATTAATTTGCCCGAAATTTGAGAATGATGCAACCATTTCAGAACCATATTTTGGGGCTAAAGCACCAACAGTAATTACATTGTCAGCAAATTCCGGACCGTTGTTAATCTGGTCATTTGGAAAGTTTGGGTTTTTAGGATCGTCCAGATTTGCTCCTTCATTGCCTGCAGCATGTACAATAAGAACATCTTTTTCAGCAGCATATTTAATGGCCTCATAAACCCATTCTGCATTAGGAGAAAAGCTTTTTCCAAAACTACAATTAATAATTTTTGCGCCATTATCTACTGCATAGCGAATACCTAACGCAATATCTTTATCATATTCATCCCCATTGGGAACTGCACGTATACTCATGAGCGCTACATTGTTAGCAACCCCGTTTATCCCTTTTCCGTTATTGCGTTCTGCCCCGATAATTCCTGCTACGTGGGTACCATGACTTTCTCCTTCTGAACGACTTTGTGGGTTTCCATTGCCGTAACCTTTGGAATTAAAATCATAAGGATTATCACCTACCACCTTTCTTCCGTCAAAGTCCACGTTTAAATTGTAGTTAAGACGGTCTGAAAAATAAGTTATACCTTCTTTTAATGATGAAATTACTTTAGGAATACTATCTTCAAAACTCAACATTTGAGTCAACACACCCACATGCTGTTGCATCGTAGGGTCTGTGGTTTTTATAGCACTGATATCTGCTTTAGTATAGGATTCTTTTCCCAAATGCTTTTGAACAGCAGCATCGGCATTCTGTACCATTTGAAGAATTTGCTCGTAGCGTTCTTTATTTTGAAGTGCTTCCGGATATTCCGAATCCAATTTAGATTTTGCCCGGGTTTGAAGCGCTGCATCACCTATTTTTAATCTTAATATGCGGGCGTACTCCAATTGCTCGTTATACGATTCACCCAGAAAATTATATCCATGTATATCGTCAACATAGCCATTTCCATCGTCATCTATGTTGTTGCCGGGGATTTCTTTGGTATTTGTCCATAAAACTCCTTTAAGATCTTCATGTGTTAAATCCATTCCCGCATCAAGTACTGCAACAATTACTTTTTGTCCCTTTTTATTACCGATGATTTCTGCATATGCCTTGTCTATACTCATACCTGGAATGGTATCTGATAGCAGATCTAAATGTCCCCAATTTTTCTTCTCAGTGTCACTTAAGTCCGCAATTTTTAAGGGAATGGCATCGATGTTTTCTATAGGGGTTGATATTAATTGAGGGGCGCCACAACCCAACAAAAATAGTGCTGTTAAAAAAAGTCCAAGGACCGATTTAAAAATGGGTAACTTCATAAAGTAAATTTTAAATTAGATTTTTAGTATTTGTAATCGCGGTAAACAGGTAATATTGAGTTAATCTTTTAATGTTGAAAACACTTTTGTTTCAGTTGTTCTTTGGACACTTTTTTAATCGGATGCAATGAGCAATTAAAATTTTAGCAGGTAATAAATTGACAGTCATGGCTCATTTTAAAACACAATTATGAAAAAATGTTCTCAAAAGTAAAAATTTTATTTAGTCTTATCCCTTTTTCCGTGTTTTCCAGGGTACAAATTTCATTATGGGCATCATGCTCAAAAAATAAATAGTATTCTCCGGTTACCGCACTTTTGAGAAAGCGTTCTTTTTCAGATAATGTTAGCAATGGTCTGGTATCATAACCCATAACATAGGGCAACGGAATATGCCCTGCGGTGGGAATTAAATCTGCCATAAAAACTAAAGTCTTGCCTTTGTAAGTAATATGAGGTAACATTTGTTTTTCAGTATGACCATCCACAAAAAGGATTCCGAAGCCTAATTCTGAATTTTTAATATAATTGGATGTATCGTGTGAAATAAGCTTTAATTGCCCACTAGCCTGTAAAGGCATAAAATTTTCTTTTAAAAACGAAGCCTTTTCCCGAGCATTGGGTTCGGTTGCCCATGCCCAATGAGCTTTGTTGCTCCAGTAGGTTGCATTTTTAAATACAGGCTCATAAGAGGTTCTGTTGGTATTCCATTGTACACAACCCCCGCAATGGTCAAAATGAAGGTGAGTAAGGAAAACATCGGTTATATCATCAGGGTGGAAACCAACTTTTTTCAGGGAATTTTCCAAGGTAAAATTACCCCATCTGTAGTAGTAGTTAAAGAATTTATCTGACTGTTTATTGCCCATTCCGGTATCTATCAGAATCAACCGATTTCCCTCTTCAATAAGTAGACTACGTGCGGCAATATCTATCATGTTATTGTTATCTGCAGGATTGGTTTTGTTCCAAATTGCTTTTGGGACTACTCCAAACATCGCACCACCATCTAACTTAAAATTGCCTGTTTCAATAGGGTATAAAGTCATTAAAAACACTTAAGATTTTGAAAAGTACTAAAAGCTTTACTTTTTACAACAGGTTTTTAGATTTTATTAATAGTTCATCACCATGAAGCTTAGAAATTTTATTTTTTAAGAAATAGTTTTGAATTAGAAATTTAAGATTATATGCCTAAATGAATAGGAAGTAGGCTACGACAATATGTGTATCTTAGCTTAAGCTAATATTTTAAAAATGATTGTTTTTAGTGCATTTCAACTTCCTTTGGAAGAACCAGTTTTGAAATTTTTGATTATTCTGTCTATAATTCTCTTTATCCCAATCCTGTCTGATAGGGTTAAGATGCCTCATCTGTTGGGAATGATTATTGCCGGGGTAATAATTGGTCCAAATGGTTTAAATCTGTTAGCTAGAGATAGTAGTATTATTTTGTCAGGTACAGCGGGACTACTCTACATTATGTTTCTTGCCGGTCTTGAAATTGACATGAATGATTTTAAAGCGAATGCAGGTAAAAGTACTTTATTAGGTCTTTTTGGGTTCTTAGTTCCCATGGGATTGGGAATAGTAGTTGGGGTTTATGTTTTGAATTTTTCATGGATAACATCCGTATTACTGGCAAGCATGTTCGCTTCGCACACACTTATTACCTACCCTATTGTAAGTAAATTGGGCATAGCCAAAAACCTTGCGGTAAATATATCTGTAGGTAGTACCCTTATTACCAATGTTCTATCTTTATTGGTGTTGGCGGTGGTTGTTGGGATGACTTCCGGGGATATTGACGGGAATTTTTGGATTATTCTGTCGCTATCCTTTATCGCCTTTACTTTAGTTATTACCTATTTATTTCCAATTATAGCTCGGTGGTTTTTTAAAAGGTATAAAGACAATGTCTCTCAATACATATTTGTTTTAGTAATGGTTTTTTTTGGGGCGGTACTTAGCCAACTGGCCGGGATTGAGGCTATAATTGGAGCTTTTATGGCAGGGTTGGCATTGAACCGACTTATTCCTATTACCTCTCCATTAATGAATCGAATTGATTTTGTAGGAAATGCGATATTTATCCCATTCTTTTTGATAGGTGTTGGAATGCTTATAGATTACAGAGCGTTTAGTAGTTTTGAAACTATTAAAGTTGCCATTGTAATGTCGGTTGTGGCCAGTTTAGCAAAGTTTATGGCAGCGTGGATAACCCAGAAAAGCTTTAAGTTTAGCAGCGATGAGCGCATGTTGATATTTGGACTCACAAATGCTCAGGCCGCTGCAACTTTGGCCGCAGTTCTGGTAGGATATAACATCATTTTAGGGCAATCTGCAAATGGTGAGCCAATTAGATTATTAAATGAAAGTATTTTGAACGGTACCATTATTATGATTTTGGTTACCTGTACCATTGCTTCTTTTGCCACTCAAAAAAGTGCAAATAGAATAGCACTTAAAGAGCAAACCAATGAGGATACAGCAGCAAATGCAGAAAAAATTCTTATTCCCCTTAGTAATCCGGACACCATTGAAGAACTCGTTCATCTTAGTATACTCATTAAATCGAAACATAACCATACCGGTTTACAGGCTTTAAATATTATTCGGAATGATGGTATTCAATTGGATGAGGAAAAGAAGGCAAGAAAATTGCTTGAAAGAGCCAAGGTTATTGCAGCCGCTGTTGATATTGAGATGAAAACAACCCTGAGGTATGATTTAGATTTGGTGCATGGACTGACCAACGTTATAATGGAGGAGAATAGCACAGATTTAGTTTTGGGGTTACATTTAAAAAGAGGTGATTCGGATTCATTTTTAGGGAATTTGACCAGCGGTATTCTTGAAAAGACCAATATAACAACGTTTATCTATAATCCGCAACAGCCTATATCTACTATAAAGCGCCACGTGGTTTTAATTCCGGATAGAGCGGAATATGAAAGCGGTTTTTCCTTTTGGTTAGCCAAAATTTGGAACATTGCAATGAATACAGGAGCAAAGCTTGTTCTATACGCGACTAAACAAACTATGGAACTTATCAAAGCAATTCACGATAAACATCCTATCGATTTGGAGTATCATGTTTTTAATAATTGGGATAATCTTCCCCGTTTATTAAAAGAAGTTGGTCCTGACGATAACCTTGTAATTGTGCTGAGCAGAAAGAATCTACTGTCTTACAAAGAACGTATGGCAGAAGTTCCAAACTATATTAATAAGCATTATCAAGGGCGCAATTTTTTACTGGTATATCCCTCCCAATCTCAATTTATGACCGATGGAAAAGTGGACTTAGCGAATCCATCATTATTAAAGGCAATTGAAAATATAGATGTTATCGGAAAAACGGTAGCTGGGATTTTTAGGAAGAGATAAGGCATTCATTTTACAAGACACAACAATATCAGACAGTTGTGTGTGGGGTAGATTACGCAATGAAAGAATATGATAATTTAAAAAAACACTTGCTAATGAATTTTGGGAATAGGACTAATCTTTCTAGAAAATCAGTCTAATCCATGAGCACTGATTTAATTATCACTATTGGCATAATAGGTGTTGGCATCTTTCTCTTTATCAAGGATTATTTTTCTATTGACACAACATCTATTCTTATAATGGCCCTCTTTATAGTGGCCGGGGTATTGAGTCCGGAAGAA
>JBGTEN010000315.1:0-2315 GCA_041747755.1 Arenibacter sp.
TAATGAGCCAACAACGGACGCACTTTTGAAAGCAGAAGCTTTGAACCTCAACGGGAAAAGTGATTTTGAAGATCTTAACGGAAATCCGGTTGCGCTTAGCGATTTTAAAGGAAAACGGGTGGTTGTAAATTATTGGGCTACTTGGTGTCGACCTTGTATTGCCGAAATGCCTTCCATACTTCGTGCGCAAGAAATACTGGAAAAAGAAGGTTATGTTTTTTTACTCGCTTCTGATCAGGCTGTTGAAATAACTAGGGCGTTTCAACAAAAAAAGGGATTTGATTTTACCTATTTAAAATTTACTGGTTCGCTGCTCGAACAACAGATCCATGCCTTACCCGCTAGTTTTATATACAATTCCAAAGGGGAACTTCAATTCAAGGTCATGGGTGCAAAAGAATGGGATTCCCCAGAAAGTTTGGAAGAATTAAAACAGGTTCCTTAATGCGCACAGCTGTACCTTATTTATTCCTTATTATTTTTATCCTTATTTCATGTAGAGAAGCTCCTAAAAAGGAGATCCCGATAGTCCAATCTATGCTTTCTCCGGCAGGAGCGGGGAGCAAATTTCCTTTTTTATATAGCGGCTCTGATAAAACCATGATGTCTTGGATAGAGCCCAAAAGTGATAGTCTGATGCTCCTAAAATACGCCCAATTTAATGGAAACTCGTGGGGAGAAGCAAAGGAGATTGTTAGGGGAGCGGACTGGTTTGTGAATTGGGCCGATTTCCCCGCGATTGTGGAACATAATGGCCATGTCTTATCGCATATTCTTAAGAAATCGTCCCCTGAAACCTTTTCTTATGATGTTAAACTGAATATCTTACCAAAAGGGGAATCCGATTGGCAAACGAAACTCCCGTTGCATACCGATAGTACCCAGACCGAACATGGTTTTGTAACCTTATTGCCGTATAGGGAGAATTCCTTTTTTGCTACTTGGCTCGATGGCAGAAACACCTCACAGGGCGGAGAACACGAGCATCATGGGGCCATGACCGTTCGGGCAGCAGAAGTCTTAGCCACAGGCAAAATACGGGAAGAAGCAGAACTAGATACCCGTACGTGCGACTGTTGTCAGACCACAGCAGCCATTACCAAAAATGGGCCGGTAGTGGTTTATCGGGATCGTTCTGAAGAAGAGGTTCGGGATATTAGTATAGTGCGGTACGTAGATGGGAAATGGACCGCTCCAAAGACCATTCACAATGACCAGTGGCAGATCAATGGCTGTCCGGTAAACGGCCCAAAAGCGGCTGTTTTGGATAATACAATGGCGGTAGCCTGGTTTACTGCAGCTGGAGAAATCCCAAAAGTAAAGGTGATTTTTTCTGCTGATGGCGGGGAACATTTTGATGCAGCCATTACGATAAGTGAAAGTCAGACTTTAGGTCGCGTAGACATTGCCTTATTAGACTTTAGTACGGCTGTTGTGAGTTATATGGAAACTGTGGAAGGTTCAACATATTTAATGGCGGTAAAAGTGAATCGTTCCGGAGTAATTTCAAAACCTTTGGTTATTTCGGAAATGGATGCCGCCCGAAGTTCCGGTTTCCCGCAAATGGAATTGGTTGGCGACAAATTGTTTTTCGCCTGGACTGATGTCAGTGGAGTACAACCGAAGATCAAAACAGCCTATGTTATGGTAAAAGAATTCTAAGTAGAGTGCTAGCAGTATATCCCATTTCAAAATATACTATTTTACATAATATAAATTATGGAGCAAATACATTTGTAGTGTAAAACGGTGTATGCTTGCATTTTACATAATTGCAGATATGACTTCCGCATAGCGGATCATATCGATAGTAATTATGTAAAAGCCGTTTTACTGGAAAGTTAATCCTGAGTCACAAGCTTTATGGGAAAATTTACTGGAAAGTTAATCCTGAGTCACAAACTTTATGGAGCAAATACATTTGTCGTGTAAAACGCCGTATACCGTGTATTTGACATAATTGTAGATATAGCTACACGCCAGTGTTCTATATCGTCCCAGCCGCACCAACCCGCCGAAAAAAGTAATCACCCACAGGGTAATCACTTTTTCTCGCGTATGTCAAAGCTGTTTTACTGGAGAGTTGTTCAGGTTTAGTCTAAAACAAATATGACTTACGCGCTAGCGTATCATATCGTTCAAACCTCATTAACCTTAAATTGCTCCAGAAATAAAATTATTAGTTATTATTAAAAAACCAATTGTAATCTGCAACCAACTCATTCAGTTTAGCTATGGTTGTAGGATCAATCTCATCAAATCCCGGATTATTTTTATAATCGATATACCCATTCATTACCGAATTCAAAACTGCC
>JBGTEN010000316.1:0-1840 GCA_041747755.1 Arenibacter sp.
AGAACCTAATTTTTTACCGGCCGGACATCGATTGTCTAAAGTAAATACCGAAATTACTTGGGAAGCCGGAGAAACTGGGATTATTGATAAAGCCAAACATTTCGGCACCCTTTTTATTGAAGAAATAGGCGATTTTATTCATGCCAATGTAGATGAGTTTTTTGCCTTCACCAAATATGCAGAGCAAATTGCCACGGCGGCGAGTAGCTTTGATGAGATAGATGAGTTTTTAAGTTTTCAACCCACCCTCATCGAAGAGAAAATGCTGGATATTTTAATAGAACATATTAAAAAAGAGCAGCCGGTTTTAGTTTGCTTTACCATTCCTTTTCCCGGAAATTTGTTTGCAGCACTGCGTTGTGCACAATTTACCAAGCAGTTTTTTCCTGATGTTTCTATTGCTTTTGGCGGTGGGTATTGCAACACCGAACTGCGTTCGCTTACCGATACACGGATTTTTGAATTTGTAGATTTTATTTCTTTAGATGATGGAGAAGGTCCTCTACTAAAAATTGTACATTATCTGGAAGGTAAGGTCTCTATAGAAGCGTTGGAAAGAACCTATGTATTAGAAAACAATCAAGTGGTGTATAAGAATAAAATTCCAAACACCATTTACCATCATAAACACTTACCTGCTCCTAATTATTCCGGCTTACCTTTTGATAAATATGTGTCTTTTTTGGATGTTGTGAATCCCATGCATCGGATGTGGACGGATGCCCGTTGGAATAAAATGACCATTTCGCACGGTTGCTATTGGAAACAATGCTCATTTTGCGATGTGAGTCTGGATTATATTGGAAATTATCAAAACACCACCGCCAATGATTTGGTAGATAAAATTGAAAAAATAGTTAAAGACACCGGCATTACGGGTTTTCATTTTGTGGATGAAGCTGCACCACCAAAAATGTTACGGGCTTTATCCCATGCCTTATTGGAGCGCAAGGTAAAGATTAGCTGGTGGACCAACATACGATTCGAAAAAACGTTCACCTTTGAACTATGTGCATTGATGGCTCAAGCCGGGTGCATCGCTGTCACGGGTGGATTGGAAGTGGCTTCGGATCGGTTATTGGCGAAAATGAAAAAGGGGGTCGACATTGGCCAAGTTACTCGCGTTACGCATCATTTTTCCGAAAACAATATCATGGTGCATGCTTATCTTATGTATGGGTTTCCAACGCAAACAGAACAGGAAACCATTGATTCTTTGGAAGTGGTACGGCAATTGTTTGCACGCAATTGTATTCAGTCCGCCTATTGGCATCTGTTTACCGCTACGGTACATAGTCCTATTGGGAAGCATCCTGAAGATTTTGGAATACATATTACCGGACCCGTATTTGAAGGCTTTGCTCAAAACGATTTGTACCATGAAGATCCCGAAGGAGCGGACCACCAAAAATATACCAAGGGCCTAAATTTGGCTTTGCACAATTATCTAAACAAAACAGGGTATTCTGCAGAATTACAAACCTGGTTTGAATTCCCTGTGCCTGCAACCCGCCATCCGGTAGACCTAATTGAGGGTTTTTTATCGGAAGGAGTAGCGAAAACAGTATTAGTGGGTGAATAATAGGTGTATTTTAATTTTATTCTAAGAAAGAAAGGCCCACCACTTTCGTGGTGGGCCTGCTACTTTATGTGACCGCGGAGGGATTCAAACCTTGTATATTAACTGATTGATAAACATATAGTTAAGTACCTATAAAAATCCCTGTTGTCGATTTGTAACCATAAAATTTAGTGTCATTTACTTCGTTTTATAAAGGTAGGGTTTTTGTAAAATTAGTGGGTACGCTCCTAGAATAATTTTTGATCCCTTGTAACCTAC
>JBGTEN010000317.1:0-7062 GCA_041747755.1 Arenibacter sp.
TAAAATTTTTTGACCAGTCAAACCCTGTAGAATTTTTGTCAAAGCAATGAGCCGCCAGGATAAGCTAAGGTTGCTATTACCATTAAAATCATAGAAATAACTATGCATATCAAAACTGAATACTTCTTATCATCTGCTTAATTGTTAAATTTGGCATTCATTGTTAATTACTTTTCGACGAACTTTTTTCACTTGACGTTTCTATCTTGGTTTCATTGTTCTGGTCAAATTAATTATGTATGGTTTGTAGTGAGGTCGTTTTTGCAATGACCGCTAACGTTTTGGCGCTTGGCGAAGAAGCGGATTTCGAAGTACTAAACTTTCTGCCAGCACTGAACTTGATACGAAGCACAAAGCTTCATTTAAGCACTGAACCCCCTTTTTTGCCAAACGCCTGTTAGCGGTTCGTTGTTCTTTTGTTGTCATTAACGTATTCTAAAATGTCACCTGGTTGGCAATCCAGCACACTACAAATTGTCTCCAATGTGCTAAATCTAACTGCCTTTGCTTTTCCTGTCTTTAAGATAGAAAGGTTTGATAAAGTCAGCCCAACTTTTTCAGAAAGTTCATTCAGTGACATCTTACGCCTTGCCATCATTACGTCTAAATTTACAATGATTGCCATAGCTTATACAGTTAAGTCGTTTTCGTTTTGAATGTCTACTCCTTTTTTGAAAATAGTCGCAATGATATAAACCACTGCACCCATTAAAATGAAGGCTTGACTGTCCGCCCAAAATTGGTTTAAACTGTCGGTGTCAAAGCCGTGATGCATTAAATTTTTAGCTACCTGTCTGGCAATGAAACTAAACAGTCCAATTGCGAGAGTATAGTAGCTAATTTGCAATAATTGGTCCGATACAAAAGTGTTGAAAGGCTTTGTCAAATCCATTTTGTGCATTAGCCTAATAACTATGTAGAATAGGAATGCTTTTAAAATTGAAATGGATAGAATAAAGCTGTAGATACCGAAAAAAGCCCATTTGTTGTCTTTAAACATTTTGGTCAAGTCCAATGGTTGATAAAGATTTTGGACAAATTCAGGTTTGAACAGACTGAAAATGAAATTTACAATCAAGCCACCGGCTTCAATGCATAAACCTACAAAAATGACCCAAGCCACAATATGTAAGCCTTTAAATACGAGGTTGTTTCTTTTCGACATATTTTTTAATGAGTTAAAATTGATGTCGCAAAGATAAAGCAAAATTATTGATAAACAATAAATAATTATTGATGATAAAAATATATTTTATGAAATTCGAAATATAGCGGCAAGAAACCCTTGATTTTCAAAGTCGTTTTTGAATGAGAAAGTCTGAAGAAGCTAGTTTGTCTTATACGAGTTGTCTTGTTGTGTACGGATGTTCTTAAAATCGCCTATAACGCCCTGCTAAATTCAGTGACGTTCTGTATTTTAAATTGTTGAGTATCGAAGATACACATAAGATTTAAAAGACAATTGGAGCTTTACAAAATTACTTTGAGGTGCTGGGTCGGGAACTAAACATTTACTTTATCTCATATATTGTCTGTAGAGTTACAGCACTCGTAAAATACGAGCGCTAGCGGTGTATGTTCCCATAAAGTTGTCCTTTCCACATTACGTTTTTCATCTCTCCAACAATTTTCACTTTGTTAGTTGTCCGCTGTGCTTTGGTTGAAAAGTTTGTTAAAGTCAAAATTGTCAGTCCGACAAGTGTTGTTTTAAAATTCATTTTTGTCATTCAATTTTTGATGTTTCGGTGTCGTCCTACAATGAGGCATAATCCCTGCTAAACGCAGAATCACACTGGTCATTTTGCGGCTTAGCGATTGGCTCTTTTCTTTTCTCCGTTAGTTAGGTGAGTTCAGAGCCATCTTGTTTCCTTCTGAATCAAGGAATATTGCAAAGTATCCTATTCCGTCTGCGTGAGCTGTTTTAGGAACTAAAATTTTCCCGGCATTCTTCTCTACTCTGTCAAGCACTACTTGGAGATTTTCTCCTGCTTTCCAATATATTGTTACTCCGTCTGATAATGGCTTATATCCGTCTCCCTGAATTAGTACGCCGTGCACCATTTGTCCTTCATAAGGCAATATTCCCAGTTGCATACCTTCAACATCCATTTTTTCAATTTTGATGTCCAATAATGCTTGATAAAAATTAATTGCCCGTGAAATATCCGTTGCTGGAATTTCAAACATTGAAATGTAACTTTTCATATTTTGTTCTTTTGAATTTGTTAATGTATCTTTTGTCGGTGCTTCAGAATTTGTCTTGTTCGAATTGTTGCACGAAACAAAACATATTACGGAAACCAACAGAGCTAAAATTATTCCTTTTACTGCCATTGATGTATTAATTTTATAGCAAAAATAAATGGTAGCATGAATCCAAAATAGTAGAAATGCGACAACGAAACTTATTTGTAGAAAAGCGCTGCTAGAGCCATATGTTCATTGTCCAAAAACTCCTTTGGCGTAACCCCAACAAGGTCTTTAAAATCTTTTATAAAGTGATTTTGGTCGAAATATTCACTCGCATAAGCAATGTCTGTTAGGGTTTCTGATTTTTTGTTGAGTAACAAATTTAAAGTTGTTTGCAGTCGAATAGCTTTGCCTAATTGCTTTGGGCTAATTCCAATTTGTTTTCTAAAATGCCTTTCAAGCTGTCTTCTCTTTGAAATATTATCTTTTAAAACATCATTAATTGCAGACATTCCATTAGTTTTGATTAGAGCATCAACGGTTGATTTCACGATAGTACTAATCGTGTTCTTTTCGTTAAGTTTCTTTAGTAGAAAGCTTTCAATACTATTAATTCGTTGTTGAGTATCTACAGCATTAATCATCTGATGTTCTAATTCATTGGCCTCTGCTTGGCCGAAAAGTTCTGAAATAGGCGTTTCTATATCAACCAGATTCTCAAGAGGTGTATTTACGAAGTTTACAAAACCAATTGGATAGAAACATATTGCGAAAGTATCAACATGGCCTATGGGCAAAATGTAATATGATTTTGTTCGCTGTCCCATCAGCATAGCATTGGGGTGAAGGATAAAGTCTGTTTCCGAGGTGTATCTTTTAATCTTGTCACTAAAATTGAAAGTCATTTCTATGCACCCGTCAGGTACAATTTTTTGCTTTTGATTTTTTGGGTCAAAAGGCACTTCCAAAGTCCAATAAAATTTGACTATGGTTTCTAAGTCTTTACGTGGTTTATATGTCTGATAGTTCATCTAATGAGGGTTTTTAGTAGAGCAACATAACGTTCTACTATGGTGCATAACGCCCTGCTAAACACAATGACTTTCTGGATTTTAGATTGTTGTTTTTCGAATATAAATATAAGATTTAAAAGCAATTAGAACTTTACAAAATTACTTCGAGACGTTGGATCAGGGAGCTAAGCATTAACTTATTTCATATATTATCTATAAAGTTGCAGCACTCGTAAAATACGAGCGCTAGCGGGGGATTTTTTAGCCATTATAGGCTTGCGCAACGGCTACCGGTGTTGCCAGCAGTTTTTATTTGCAGTATTTGTTAATTAATTCTCTTGCCTTTTCATTTCCATTGAGATACTCTTTATTTAGTAATTCACAAGCTTCTGATTTCTTATTCATTTGTAATAAGATTATTGAATGGAATTCAATGTTTTGACCAAATTGTAAATATTGATTATGCAGACTTTTTAATGACAAATTATATGCTTCATCTAATTTGTTTTCGCTAATTAGACTAGAAATAACGTATCCGTAAACTTCAGACATATCTATATCATCTCTTGAAAAGGTAGATTGATGGTTATTGATTAATTTTTTGTCATAAGAATTGATTAAATCTTTGCCGATTTTTATAGAAGCAATGAAATTTTCGTCTTTGTAACTAGCTATCATTTTAAGATATTCTAATTTCTTTTTATTTTTATCATCATTTATATATTCTGATAATACATTAATTTCTTGTATAGCTTTAAAAGCATCATCATTACTTAAGAGGCTAATATACTTGTCGATGCAAAAAATAAGCTTACTTTCTAAATATTCACATTTCCTGCTTCTATTTAAATCTAATAATTCATTAATTTTTTCGAGGTAAAACTCAATATCTTGACCATTAGCATACAAAATTCCAGGCACATCATTAGTTAAGTCTTTTCTATCAACATATAATTCTTTTCCTTCATTCTCGAAAATGTAATCGTAGTTACTTTTTTCTTTGTCAAAATATATCCAGTAATTATAAAAACCGTCAAAAGTGCTTACATCGTATTCTTTAGAATTAGACCAGTCTTTAAACCAATCATTATTTTCATCAGAAATAAGAGTGTCGTAAATATTTTTTAAATTTTTATTATCAGAAATAAACTTTATGTAATCTTGAAAATTGAATTCATAACCATAATCGTCTTTCAAATAGGTGTATAAATAAGAGATATTACTATTTATTCCGTTTTCTTTATATGAATCATCAATGAACCAAACCTTAACTTTAACAAAGTCATTAAAATATCCATTTTCCGTACATTTCAGCCATATTCCATCAGGATTGGGTGTTTTCAATATAATTTTTGAAGTCAAATCGGGTGAATCACGTAATGCTATTCCTTTTGAAATTGGTTTAAATCCATCTCCTATTGTTGGAATACAACTAATTTGAGATTTCATTTGCAATGAGATTAGGACTAATAAGAATGTAATTAATTTTCTCAATATGTTGTTTTTTTAAATTGCTGGTAACGCCCTGCTAAACCTTGCCTACCGGCAGGCAGGCGCAGTGACGTTCTGGATTTTAGATTGTTATGTATCGAAGATACTTCTAAGATTTAAAAGATAACAAAATGTTGCCAAATACAATACTTTAATGTTTGAATTGCAAATTTCACACAGCGGGATTTAATAGTATTTGCTTTATTCGATTGGAATTTCTGAAAAATATTTTCTTGTATAATTTAAATATTCCTTTTTGTAAGGAATTATCGCTTCAAATCCTTTGATCATTTTTTCACTATATTCCACATGTAAACCCTTTCTTTTATCAATCAAATCTTTATGTTTTTCATTTTTTACATTTAAATTATTTTCTTGGTCCAATTGCCCTATTTCAAAATTATTATGTTTTAAATACAACAAATATTTAGTTGGGTGTGGAGTTAAATTTTTTATAGATTCTACTTTCAAGTTATGAACCAATTCGATTAGCTTTTTATCATCGATAAATAGTTCCAATATAGATTGGGCATTTAATACTTCTCTGTAGGCAAAATCGTATGAATAGATTTTATTCTGAATTTCAGTATTATCATAATTATCCACTAAAGAAGGTGTTGACTCTGTTAAAAGTCCAATCCAACTTCCTAATTTATTATGAAAATCTATAATTGCTGTCCTTTGGTCATTTTTATGACTGATTTGCAAATTTGTAAGTAAGTCCAGTTTAGCCTTAAGGTTAGCATTTTTCTCAATAAATTGTTGCTTTACAGATTCGACTTTTAAAGTCAATTTTTCTACATCTTCACTAGTAGCAATATTTTTGCCTTTTTCGTGAAAATAAGACTTAAATAAAGCCAAATAAAGGCCAATAAAGACAAGGATTATGTCTAAGATTATTTCTGTATCCATTGATATTTATCTTACATTAACCAATATTGATAAAATCACTTTTTTAAAAAAAAGTAGCTGTTAATCCTTATCAATCGTCTTATAAGCATATTTACTTTTTTGCCAATCTATTTGTTCGGCGGGGAAGTATTGTACGTTCATCCGGTCCAAATAGGGCGCCTGGTTGCCTAGGCGCACTTTATAGTTTTCCCAGTCCCGGTTTTCTGCGGTAGACCATCCTAATTCTGCATAGCCAATGGCTCTGGGAAACGCCAGATATTCCAATTCTGCCATAGTGCTTATGGTTTCGGACCAAAGAGGAGCTTCAATCCCTAAAATGTTTTTCATTGGGATACCATCATATTCCTCCGGGGTCCACACATAGGCCGTATCTACAGGAATATAGGCAGCCCAATGTAATCCGTGCTTGGAAAGGGTGTCGTATTGCATATCCAAATAGGCTTTTTTGGCAGGAGAAAGAATTACCTGCATCCCTTTTTCTACCGCTATTTTGGCATTTGCACCACTACTCCAATATTGGGCTATGGTGGTAGTATCTACATCTGCTGTAACTATTTCATCCCACCCAATAGCACGCTTTCCATAATTCTGCACAATTTTTTCCACCTTATTCATAAAATAGATATAATCGTTCTTTTTGGTAACGTGACTCTCATCGCCTCCTACATGAAAGTAGGGACCGGGGGTAATAGCCGCAATTTCCCGTACCACATCGTCAATAAAAGTGTAAACCGTGTCTTTGCGGGTATCAAAGGTGCTAAAACCTACCTGTGTGCCGGTATAGAGCGAAACTTTTTTGCCATTTCCGTTCAAAAAAGGATAGGCCACCGAAGCCGCATTGGTATGTCCGGGCATATCAATTTCCGGGATTATCGTAATAAAATGTTTAGCGGCGTAGGCTACAATATCCTTGTATTCTTCCTGAGTGTAAAAGCCACTCGGACCACCTCCCACTTGGGTACTTCCACCAATCTCGGTAAGTTTGGGCCAGGATTTTATTTCAATCCGCCAGCCCTGATCGTCGGACAGGTGCAAATGCAGGACGTTGTATTTGTAATAGGCCAGAAGGTCAATATACTTTTTTACATCTTCTACACTAAAGAAATGTCGTGCTACGTCCAGCATGGAGCCACGAAAGGAAAAATTGGGGTTATCGGTAATTTTTCCTGTGGGGATAAGCCACATTTTCTGAGGTGCCAGCGTATCGTTACTGGTGTTAGGTATCACCTGCCTTAAAGTCTGTACGCCCCGGAAGGCACCTTCCGCCGTTTTGGAATTGATGATGATAGAATCCCTTGAGATATACAATTCATAGGCCTCATCACTTTCAAAATCGGGATTGTCCGTTTGGTTTATGTATACAATACGCTCTACAGTGTTGGCACCTGAGGTATTTACCGGTACGGTAAGGTTAATGTGCTCTTTAATTTTATCCGACAAAAACTGTCCCACTTCT
>JBGTEN010000318.1:0-3018 GCA_041747755.1 Arenibacter sp.
GAAAAGGACTTTTTGAACAAAAATTTTGATGATATGATGACGGAATAGGATGAAGCCAATGTTTATAAGGGCTGAGGCTGTCATCAAACTGTCATCATTTTGTCATCAAAAAAAATAATGATGACAGAAAATACAAATAAAAAACTGAGAATGATGACGTGATGACAAAGTGATGACACGCCAAACCCAACACTGTAGGGACTTTAGAGCATACTGTCATCATATCATCAAAAATTAAACATAAAAGGAATGCTTATGAAAGAAAAAAGAATAAACAGCTTATCGTGTGAAAGAGCCCGAGCCTTTCCCATCGAAAAAGCGCTGGCAAAACTCGGGCACTTTCCTACCACCTCAAGTGAGAAAGAAGCTTGGTTTCTTAGTCCGCTGCGGACAGAAACCCAAGCCTCTTTCAAGGTGTCCCAGAAACTGAATCGGTGGTACGACCATGGAGCAGGAAAAGGGGGTAATGTCATTGACCTAATCTGCCAAATTACAAATAACTCGGTCAAAGAAGCCCTGAAAATAATCGAGCAGGACCAAATCTCTTTTTCTTTTCAACAGCAACCCTCTATAGAAAAGGAACATGAGGATATCATCGAGGTATTATATAATAGACCTATTCGGCACTTCGGATTGATCCGGTATTTACAAGAACGTAAAATATCCATAACCAATGCTTCCCTACATTGCAAAGAGGTGCATTATAGATTCAAAGGGAGAAACTACTTTGCCCTCGGATTAAAAAACGGTTCCGGCGGATGGGAACTAAGAAACAAATACTTCAAGAATTCTTCCTCACCAAAAGACATTACTTATATCAATAATGAAAAGATCAGGCTAATAGTTATTGAAGGTATGTTCGACCTTTTATCCATTCTAGAGCACAATGAGATTATGAAAGTAGAATATGATTTCTTGATTCTAAACTCCACGTCTTTTGTTGAAAAGGCGGTGAAAATCATAAATCGGTATGACCATATTGAGCTCTATTTGGACAATGATGGGACCGGTAGAAAAGCAACTAGAAACTTTATAAATAATTCGAAGAATTGTGTTGATAGATCTTCATTGTACCAAGGATATAAAGACATTAACAAATGGGTGACCAGTACTGCTAAAAAGGAACTTGGGCAGCAAAGGCAAGATGTGTTTTTGTTATCACAAAAACAATCTTGCTTTGCTCCCGATGGTTGCAAAGAATTCAAAAAATGAAAAAGTCCTATATCCGTTTTCGATGTTCCATTTATGAGAAGAAGCTGCTTAAAAAAAGAGCAGCCCGGGCAGGAATGAGCCTGTCCGAATATTGTCGGAGCGCTGCTTTTGGAAACACGATTATTGAACGGCTTACCCCAGAACAGCTTGAGTGCTATAGCACCCTGGTCCAATACAAGAACAACTTTAGCCGTATCGGTAATATGTTCAAGAAACGGAACCCAAATTTGTCCCAAGAGGTCACCCAATTGGCCGAGGAGATACGGCAACACCTTTATAATTTCAAAAAATGATAGGCAAGGGACAGTCCATGGCAAACACAGGAGCCGGCATTGATTATGGATGGAACCAGGAAAAAGATGCAGAGGTGGTCTTTAGACAACATGTGGCAGGAGACCATCCCAAACAGGTCACCGAGGAGTTCAAGCTCATACAGGAACAGAACCACCGGTGCCAAAAAAATACCATGAGCTTTATCCTTAGTCCAACACCAGAAGATGGTAGAAACTTGGATAAATCACAGCTTAAAGCAATGACCGAGAGGTTCATTAAAGAAATGCAGTTAAAGGAACACCAAGCCATCGCCTTTGTACATAGGGATAAAGCACATACGCACGTGCATTTGTATGTGAACCGTATCAGTTTTGAAGGCATGGCCTATAACGACAGTTTTATTGGAAAGCGAAGTCAACTGGCAGCTGAAAATGTGGCCAAGGAAATGGGACTCACCACGGTCAAGGAGGTGAAGCTAGAGAAGGAAATGGATACCATACAGACCCGCTTGGATATAAAGAACATACACCAAAAGGTCATGGAAAACCAAAAGCCAAAAACAATCGATGATTATATAAAGGCGATGAAAGCAGAACAAGTAAAAGTTATTCCAAGTATCAACAAATCAAACAAACTTCAAGGGTTTCGATTTGAGTACAAAGGACAAAACTTTAAGGCTAGTGAAGTGCACCGCTCCATGTCCGGGGGAAAACTAATAGGGCAGTTCAATATGAATAATTCCTTTGGAAAGCATAAGGAAACCGCTAAGTCGGTCAGGCTGTTAGGGAAGAGCGTGGAAATGAGTGCCAACTTAGCAACGAGTTTGGCGAAGAGCATTATAAAGAAAACTATAAAAATAGCAATCGATAGGGGAATCGGAATTTAAAATTCAAAACTATGGGATATAAAAAACTAGATGAAGTAATGGAACTGCTCACAGATGAGCTGGATGGGTTCAACAAATCTCTAAATAAGCTTCAGAAACTGACCGAGAATGTAGACAACATAAAAATAGTGCCAGATACCACAAAAATAGAGTATCTCCTCAAAGAACATTTAAGTACTGCACAGGCCAAGAGTTCAAGAATCAAGGAAGCATTAGAAGAGATGAACAAACAATTGTCCAAGGCAAGAGTAATTCCAAAGCTGCAACTTTGGTTTCATTATTTCATTTGGTTGATTTCCCTGATTATCATTGGCTATTTGGTGTTTCAGGTTTCTCGGATAGATCAACTTCAGGAAAGGGCATTTTCAGAAGGGAAGCAGGCTGCAATCTCTGAACTTAAAAGCTATTTTGAACAATATCCGGAACATTATAAGACTTACAAAAGCTGGATTAAGGAAGAGAAAAGTATTCCAAATCATAAGTAGGATGCACCCTATCCGGTTTTGGCTTCAAGATTCTAAATCCTGAAGACAATTAAATTTTAAAAAAGATACCCTAAAGTAAATTGCCCCTGTTCATATGCACCTTCAGCCTTTACTTCGAAAAAGATTCCTGAGCGGGTAATAACACCCAATCCCAACTCAATC
>JBGTEN010000319.1:0-16771 GCA_041747755.1 Arenibacter sp.
TACGCCAAGGCCACCCGTGCCCATTCCTTAATCCAGTCTAATTTTTCCATTCGCTTATCCAAAGTATCCGGGTGAACCAATTCTAATTGACCCTTTTTTTCTGGTATGAGGGATACATAATAGTCGGCTATGAAAGTTGCAAAATGATCGGCACTTATAGAAGCACCATATTTTTCCAGGTAGGCGGTCATTAGCATTTTCCAACGTGTATCATCGGTAGTAGAACCGGAATCTAAATTGTGACCCCATGTGCCTTCAGGAGATTTGTAACGTACAGCTGGAGTATGGCCGGAAATATAGCCAAATTTTCGCTGAATGTCTTTTCGGTGCCACATTTCTGTAGAAGCTCCCATGGCATCACCAATAGCCGATCCTACCAGAGCCCCGAGTATCTTGTCGTAACGCACCTCAATAGATAGGTTGTTTTCGGCAAGCCCATAGCCGGTTTTTGTAGGGGTAGTAATTTCCAGTTTTGGTTTGTCTTCTTTACAAGAAAAGAGTAAAGCCAATAATATTAAAAATATGACGTTTTTTTTCACCATTATCTATTTGAGTCACTACCTGCTTCTTTAGGGCAATTCTTGTCCCTTTGCAGCGATGTAAATTTTAAACCATTGCTCCAGACTCATATCGATGTCGAATGCTTCAACCGCAAAACGTATACGCTCTAGTTTTTGACTTCCCACAACCGGAATAATGGATGCGGGATGCTTTAACAACCAACTGTAAATTATTTTATCGATTCCTTCAATATTTAATTCATTGGCCACCTCGCTCAGCGCATGATGAACTCTTCTCCCTTTTTCTGTTGTTGGGGCCACAATTTCACCTCCGGCTAAAGGCGACCAGGCCATAGGTTTTATCTTTTTTTTCAAGAAAAATTCCATATTCCCATTTTCGAAATGTTCCAGACAAAATGGAGAAATCTCAACCTGATTCGTTACCAGAGCCACTTCGGTATAGGCTTCCAGCATTTCAAACTGCTGTATACTAAAATTGGAAACCCCAAAATGCAAGACCTTTCCACTTTTTTGTAAATCTGAAAACGCCCGAGCAACTTCTTCCGGATTAAAATATGGGGAAGGCCGGTGCAGCAGCAGCAAATCCAAATAATCCGTTCCGAGATTCCTGAGGGAGTTTTCTACTGAAGAAATGATATGATGGTACCCATAGTCATAATGTTTAACCCTTCTTTCCGGATATTTATCTGATACTAATTTAATGCCACATTTGCTTACAATCTGGATTGCCGCCCGAAGCTCTTTTTTTAGGGCTAATGTCTTTCCGAAAATTTGCTCACAACTGTAATTGCCATAAATATCCGCATGGTCAAATGTAGTAATACCAAGTGCTATAGTTTCCTCGGTTAACCGTAGCAATTCCTGATCTGATAATTGCCAATCCGATAGCCGCCAATGGCCATGGACTATTCTGGAGAGTTCTAAGTTATTTTTTAGTGATATTTTGGTCATTTTAAGTCCTATAATTTACTGTTAAATGTATTTTATTAATTCTGCTGTAAAGAAGAGCCAAGATAGGCATCTTTCAGACCAAATTAAAAACTACAAATTAAATAAAAGGATAAAGATTAATATGGATACTATTTCTCTTTAATAAATGTGATTGTAGTTTAGTTTTGGCATTGTTTGCAGTAAATTGTTTTCCAGTCACTTGCTGCTTTGGTATAGCTTTTATGAAAATAGTTTGAATTATGCTGTTCCAATTGGACTTGTAAATTCGCGGTTTCTCCAACATAATATTTGTCCAAAGAAGGGCTGTAAAGAATATAGAAGTGATGCATAAAAATATAAAAAACAAAAAATCCTTACCAAAAGGTAAGGATTTTTGTGGTGCCTCCAGCCCCGACGCTTCGGGGGAACCAGGGACACATTTTAGCGTTTGTTCAAGATATCAGCGAGAATTTCCGGGTTTTTAATTACTTTTTTAATAAAAGTACTACTCTTCATTCTTTTCACAAATTTTTCCAGATATAGGGCTTCCTCTTTACTTTGGTATTGTTTGCAGTAAATTGTTTTCCAGTCACTTGCTGCTTTGGTATAGCTTTTATGAAAATAGTTTGAATTATGCTGTTCCAATCGGACTTGTAAATTCGCGGTTTCTCCAACATAATATTTGTCCAAAGAAGGGCTGTAAAGAATATAGAAGTGATGCATAAAAATATAAAAACAAAAAATCCTTACCAAAAGGTAAGGATTTTTGTGGTGCCTCCAGAAACCTAACCTACCTAATTCAAATATTTTTCAAACTACCCAAAACATTGCCTTAAATCCCATAAATACAACACTTTAAAAGGCATAACTATCCAATTGGCAATTAGTTTAAATTAGGTAGTATTCATTAAAATTAAGAAAATGTTACCCCCAAATGTTACCCCCAAATTTTAGATTAACTATATTTGAGTGTTCAAAACTTTAAATATGGCTACAATTCAGTTTTTTATTAATCAAAAGGATCCAAAAAAGGAATATACCATAAATGTCTTACTTCAAAATGGCCGAAATGGTAAGTTTAAAAAATCAATCGGATTTAAAATAATTGGTAAGCATTGGGATCCGGAAAAACAAGCTCCAATATCCGAATCAAAAACCGGGGATAAAAATTATTACACTCTTAGACGTAAATTACCCCTACTTAGGGCAAAGTTAAATGAACTGGTTACTATTGCTAATCACAATGATTTAACTATTAACGGCCAATGGTTAACAAAACAGATTGACGAATTTTTTGAGCGTTCACCCCTCGATGTTGATTTTAAGTATCTAACCGATTATACAAAATTCTTTATTGAGGGATTACCTTACCGTATTCAAAGAAATGGAACAACGGGGGTAACATGGCCTACAGTACGCAAATATCATACAACCCTACATAAGATACTAGATTTTGAAAAACGCAAAGGAAAACGCTTTAAAATCGATGAGGTTAATTTAAAATTTCACAATGACTTTATCCCGTTCTTACATAAAGAACAAAAATTAAACCTCAACACTATAGGAACATATGTAAAATGTCTGAAAACCATTTTAAAAAGTGCCAAACAATACGGAATAAAGACTAACCCCGAGGTTGAACACGATGCCTTTAGGAGTACCACCGAAAAAACCTATTTTGTTACACTCAATGAAAATGAGATTGACACTATTTTTAATCTTGACTTATCAAATACCCCTTATTTAAACAACGCCCGGAACTGGTTAATAATTGGCGTTTGGACTGGTGCCCGGGTAAGTGATCTGTTAAACCTTACAACCGAAAATATTAATAATGGTTTCATAGAATACACTTCACAAAAAACCAAACAAAAAATTATGCTTCCGGTACATTGGCAGGTACAAAGTATTATTGATGCCAATGCAGGGGAGTTGCCTAGAAAAATATCCCACCAACGATATAACGATTGGGTAAAACAAGTTTGTAAACTGGCAGGGATAAACCAAAATTGTAAAGGAGCTATTTACATAACAGACCCAAACACTAGGGGTAAAAAGATTAAAACGCCTCAACGTAAAATTATTGGCCAATACCCTAAATGGCAATTAGTAAGCACACACACCGCCCGCAGATCATTCGCTACAAACCACTACAGTAAATTACCTACCCCGGTTATTATGTCTGCCACCGGGCACACTACAGAAAAAATGCTTTTGTCCTACATTGGCAAAACCCCTAAAGATAATGCCATTGTCCTACAGGAATACTGGCAAAAAGAAACTTTAAAACAGTCTAAAGACCCAAATTTGAAACTAATAAAAGCAGTTAACTAAAGTCGTTCGTTCAAAACTTTAAATATGGATTTAGAGGAAACTATTAAAAATTATAGATGGCAGAATTTAGACCCTTTAGGGTATTGGTTATCAAAGTTAGATGACGATCAAAAAGAACTAATAATAGACTGTAAAAAGAATTTTAACCGCCATATTCGTGAGTATAGTGAAACTGTTGATTTTGAGCTTCAACGCAAAATCGATGTGCACATTTCTAATAAAGCTAAAATAGAATTGCTAGAAAAACGGCATAAGAAAATTGTAAACAAAAAAAGGTTCTTAGAAGCGTACAGGGGTATTTTAAACACTGACATAAACGGGTTTACTTTTATAATTAATGATGACTTATACAATGAGTTTATAATGAGTTTTGAAGTGGTCGGCCTTTCATCACAATGGGTAAATGAGATAGCAGAACTAAGAGCAAAAGAATACTTAGAAAATGTTGCAACATTGAACATTATTGAAACAAAGCTAAGGATGCTTAAGGAAGATGAGGTTTTTGGAAATCAAAGGTTTAAAGATGTCCCGGAGTGGCAGAGGATTTTAGCGAAATTGGCGAACCGTTTTGAAACAAACTTAAGACCTACTTCAAAATTTACTGTTATTCACCTTTGGATGAGAAATAATAAAATGCTTAAAAATATAGATGCAACAGTTTATAGACGGCATGTAAAGGAAAAACATCTTAACAAAGAGAATGACCCAAAGTTTACAGCTTTCACCAAAATTGACGAAAAACACCAGTCTTACAAAAATAGCATAGAACAACTAGACCAAATTAATAAATCCGTATAGTATTAAAAAAAGCTAATTCAAATCCTTAGCTAGGTTTAGCTTTTGATAAGCTAAATCCGTTTCAAATTTGGCAATGAACATTAAAATCATTGTCAATCATGGGAAACATTACACAAGTACACAACACTACCACAGAACAATTAACGGAAACCTTTGCATCCATACTGGATGAACGTATTGCAGACTTAAAGCGCAATTTCACCCCAAAAGAACCCGACACCTACATTACGGCAAAAGAACTGGAAAAGGAGCTTAAAATTAGTAGCGTTACCCGTTGGGAATGGGGTAAAAAAGGAATTTTGACCCCTAGAAAGATTGGGAACCGGACGTATTATTTACGTAGTGAGATAACACAACTTTTGTTGAACTCAACTAAGTAGGCCATGGGTACCACCGTTCAAAACCTCAACTTTACACGATGGATCTATGAGTTAAAATACTCATGTCCTAACACGTTTAACGAATTTGTTTTAGTCAATCGTTTGGATCTGTACAGTACGCTTAATGCTAACCGCTATGAGCTGGCGTTAATTGTAGAAATAGAACCTTTCAAAGGAAAGAACACAAACACCAAGGGAGCTAGTTTATATTTTCGTAATTGTTACCCACATGACCCCAAAGATGAAACCGGTTTGTTTCCTACCCGGTACGAAAATATTTATTTCGGGGATCTGAAATTTATTGGTGTTGATGGGAATCAAAAAAAAGTACTTGTATTATTTCAGATAATACCGGAATATGAACAATTGATAATTGATGTTTTCGATAGTTGCTACCCAATAAAGTCAAATGAAAGAAACCAAATTATAAACGGGCATCCATGGTATAAAAAAAGCACCCCTAGGGATGCTTTTAAAGTCGTTCAAAACTTTACCGGCCATTAAAATAACCGAATGCAAGATAATGAAAATAGACCTGGTATATATATTTCAAAGGAAATAAATAATTTGAAACTTAGTGATGGTTTAAAAATATTATTAGCTGTAATTGCCTATTATGAAACGAAAGGAGATTGTTTTGCAGGGGATGAACATTTCAGTTTTGTTTTAGATAGGTCTATTGCTACTATCCAAAAAAGACTAATAGAACTTGAGGATTTAGGATTGATTAGGAGAACTAAAATTTATATTGAAACTAAAGGGATCAAAAGGGAAATAACCACTACACTACTCAATTATGAGTATAAAGATACTCGAAATCGAGTATCTCAACTACTCGAAAATGAGTATCATAATAAAGAAACTAATAAAGAATTAAATAATAGAGAGAGTACGCTCGCTTATGATTTTTTAAAATTGAAATGTCCAAAAAGATTAGACCCTTGGGAAAGAAAATATAAACCTAAAATAGTAAACTTTGAAAAGTTTATTGAGGATTATAATGATCTGGTAGTTTTAGAAAAGATAGAGTGCCACCCGGACGATTTATTTAAATTTTTAACCCGTTGGGCTTTAGGATGGATAAAAAATCAACCGAAAGACCCTTTACAATCTATGAATTGATAGGGGCATAGGCATTAAAACACCTCAACAAATCATTAGTAAACATCGCTACTTAGTGAGCATTTTACTCGCAGCAAAAATATGAGAGGGGGGGGGTTAGTTTGGTTTAGATGGTATTCTACAAAAGTAAGTATTAGCAGTTTTCGACATAATGTCGAATACTAAAAAGTTTGAAGTTCACCCTAATGGTGAACCCTCGACATGATGTCGAACCGGAATATAAAACGCAATAAGTTTTCGCCATAAGGGCAAAAACCCCCAAGATTTAATTTAAAGTAGATGAAGTAATTAAAAATGCTAGCAAGGGGATGAATTTTGTTTAACAGACTTTTGAGACTAACCCCGTTAACAAAAACCTGAAAACGTCTGGTGCATCCAAATAGTTACCCCCTTTCCAAAGTGGCCTATTTGGATGCTTGCTTTATTGCATTATCCAAAGTTTTGAAAAATGTTACCCCCAAACGTTACCCCCAAATATACGAAAACCCCCGTAAAACGAGGGTTTTTTGTGGTGCCTCCAGGGATCGAACCAGGGACACATGGATTTTCAGTCCATTGCTCTACCATCTGAGCTAAGGCACCAGCCTGTTAAGGGGTGCAAATATAATTTCAAATTTATGATATACAAACAAAATTGTAAAAAAAGGCATTTGTTTTTTTTCCTTTTATAATCTTTGCAGCATGAATCTTATTGTAGATGCCGGAAACACTTTTGTAAAACTAGCTGTATTTAATAACGGCGAATTAATTTTTCATGAAAATGTTCAACCTGCAGATTTTTCAACTAAAATTAGGCAACTAGTTGCAAACCACTCGGGGATACGGCAGGCTATTGTTTCCAATGTTGGGTTTTTAACTAAAAAACAACTTAAAGTTGTTGGGGTGTTCTGTAAGGTGCATGAGCTAAGTTATAAGAGTGCTTTGCCGTTTAAAAACCACTATGCTACCCCACAAACGCTGGGTGTTGATAGACTTGCACTCGCCATGGCTGCTTTTATAAACCATCCAAAGACCAATGCGTTGGTTATAGATGCCGGTACTTGTATCACTTATGATTTTATAAATGATCTTGGGGAATATTTGGGCGGTGCTATTTCCCCGGGTCTTAGCATGCGGTACAAGGTGTTGCACCAACAAACTGCCAAACTTCCTCTATTGGAAATCGATGATTTTGGCGATTTTATAGGAAATTCTACTGCCAACAGTATTCATAGTGGGGTTATAAATGGCATTTGTAACGAAATTGATGGGGTTATAAATCAATATTATTCGCGCTTTACAGATTTAACAGTTATTTTAACAGGGGGTGATGCCCAATTTTTGTCAAAACGATTAAAAAATACCATATTTGCCAATTCTAATTTGCTCCTTGAGGGATTGAATTATATGCTGGAATACAACAAACAATAAATGATTAAAAATTTTGTAGTTGCAATAGTATGCATTGCCACACTAGGTCTGCATGCGCAAGACGGTACAGTTTCTCCATATTCTTATTTCGGCATCGGAGATTTAAGGTCTAATGGAAGTATAGAGAATCAGATGATGGGGGGAGTAAGTATGTATGGAGATAGTATTCATGTAAATCTTGCCAACCCTGCAGCCTATTCTAAATTGGGACTTGTAGTATACACAATAGGGCTGTCTCACAGAGAACTCCGCCTAAAGAGCTTTACGGATGAACAAAATAGTTCAGTTACAAATTTGGATTATTTATCTATTGGTCTTCCATTAGGGAAAGGTTTTGGACTAGGGTTAGGGATAATGCCATACACTTCTGTTGGCTACAACGTGGTTTCCGAAAATATTAATACCAATGGTGCTACTGTAAATAATCAGTTCTTTGGCAGCGGCGGGTTAAACAGAATTTATTTATCTTTAGGATATCAAATTACGAAGGATTTTAGTCTTGGTGTTACAGGAAATTTTAATTTCGGTAGCTTGGAAAGCAGTACTATTCAGAGTGTGGAGGATGTCTTGTTTGGAACCATAAACATTAAAGATTCCAGAGTTAACGGGTTCGATTTTAATTATGCATTAAACTACACGCCCAAAGTATCTGCAAAACATACGTTGTATACCTCCCTGCTTGTGAATACTCAAGCTAATTTAACTTCGGACAACAATGAGCAAATAGGCTCTTTTTCTACAGCCACAGGTCAGAGTATTGAAACTACAGAAGTAAATTTACACGCACAGATGCTAAAATATACATTTGTTAAAATTCCAACCACAACTACTTTGGGAGTTGGTTACGGGGAAGACAAAAAATGGTTTGTGGGAGCAGAGTATAGTTTTCAAGGATTTAGTAACTTTAGTAATGATTTTTTAGCAGTTCAGAATTTAGAATATAACGATGCCAGCACCATAAGGCTTGGAGGATATTTTATTCCAGAGTATACCTCATTTACAAGCTACGCAAAAAGAATTACATACAGAGCCGGATTGCGACAAACCAAAACCGGAATGGTATTCAACAATAAAGAGATAAATGATTTTGGCATAACTTTTGGGATGGGGTTACCATTGGGAGGATCCTTCTCCAATATAAACCTCGGATTTGAACTGGGGCGAAGGGGAACCACCAGTGCAGATTTAATTGAGGAAAGTTATTTTAAGGTCAACCTGGGATTGTCATTGAATGATAAATGGTTCTTAAAAAGAAAAATAAATTAAACAAAATTTAGTACATTAACCACTTTAAAACAGATTTGAGATGAAAAAGCAACTTTACTTTACGTCGATGGCGATTTTAGGGTTCGTGGGTTTAAGTAATGCTCAGGCCCAAAATCCCGAATGTAATACCAATCTTTCCATTTATTCTGAGCATGTAAAAGTTAAAAACTATGATGCTGCCTATACACCCTGGAAAATGGTATACGAGAATTGTCCGTCACTTAACTGGGCGAACTTTCTTTATGGGGAAAGAATTTTAAAAGACAAACTGGATAGGGCCTCCGGAGCTGAAAAAGAGGGCTATATTAAAGAACTTTTAGTTCTTTATGATGATGGTTTAAAGCACTTTCCCGCAAAGACTTCAAAAGCTAAAGTTGAAATAGATAAAGTCTTATTGAAGTACGATAATAAAATGGTTTCTGATTCTGAAATCTATGAGTCATTAGATAAAGCGTTTAAGGAAGACAAGGAAAATTTCACTAACCCTAAAGCATTATATCTTTATTTCTCAAGCTTGGTAGACTTACATGAGTCTGGGAGTAAAGATTTGGAAGAAGTTTTTAGTGTTTATGACAATGTAAGCGAGAAAATAGATTCGGAAAACGAAAAACTTACTGATGTGGTTGCACCTTTACTGGCTAAAGAAGATGCCGGTACATTAACTGCAAAAGAAAAGAGTCAGTTGAATTCTGCAAATAGCTACTCCGAGAATTATGGTAAGATTTCTGAAAGTATAGATTCCAAATTAGGAGGTTTGGCAAATTGCGAAAACTTAATCCCACTATATCAGAAAAATTTTGAAGCTAGAAAAACAGATGTTACTTGGGTAAAAAGAGCGGTTGGAAGAATGTTTGGCAAAGAGTGTACAGATGATCCTATGTTTAGAAAATTATTCGAAGCGCAGTTAGCTCTGGATCCTTCAGCAGACGCTTATGTATATGGTGGAACTTTAAAAATTAAATCTGGAGACACTAATGGTGCATTGGCAGATTTTAATAAGGCGGTGGAACTAGAGACAGATTCTAAGAAAAAGGCTAATTTATTGTACAAAATAGCAACTATATACAGAAACGGCAGTAAATCAACTGCAAGAAACTACGCTCAGAAATCTATTGATGTTAATCCATCTAATGGTAAAGCCTATTTGTTTATAGCGAACTTAATAGCTGGTAGCGCTAATGAATGTGGTAGCACTCCCTTTGAGAAGAGAGCTATTTATTGGAAGGCTGCAGATATGGCTCGTAAGGCATCTAGGGTAGATCCGGCACTTGGATCAAGGGCTTCACAAGCAGCAGCTAGTTATGATGCTAAAGCTCCATCCAAATCAGATATATTTGAAGCGGGAATGGCGGGAAAAACTGTAAGCTTTAGTTGTTGGGTTGGTGGTAGCGTAACGGTGCCCAATCTTTAAAATGACAAATAAATTTGGAAATAATTTTTATAACATTGCCATAGTTTTAACTATGGCAATGTCTTTTTTATCCTGTGGGGATAATTACAAACGTGTTGGAAACGAAGCCGTAAAGAAGATTTTTCCTCAGGGAATAGCCAAGAATTTTGTTTTAACCTACACGGAGACAAAAGAGAGTTTGGAGGGAGAGGATACCTCACAATCCAATCGAATTGCAATTTTGACAAGTCCGGTCAGTGAAGATTTTGAAAATTTGTATTTCCCTTACAGAACTTTTCCGGAAGGACTCCAACTGGACTTCTATGATTCGGAAAATAACAAAAGTGTAATCACAGCAGATTATGGAATTATTTATTCTGCTACCAATTTGGTAGATTTACGAGGAAATGTTGTTATAGCGAGTTATGATGGCAAAAAATTGGAAGCGCCTCAGTTGTACTGGGATAGAGCAAATGAATGGATTTTTACACAAGAAAAATTTAAATATACTAATCCGGAAGACGGGAGTATAATGGACGGAGAAGGAATGGATTTTAGTAATGATTTAAGCCTATTAAATGCACATAAAACTTATGGTTTAATGATGATAAAAGAAGAAGCCGATGATTAAGATTTTAAGGTATACAGAGTATTTGTATTTGATAATTGCGATAATTTCTATTTATAATATTAACCTTTCATGGAACATTGATAGAGAGCGCAGTTATATGTTTATTTTTTTTGCTGTAGTTTCAACAGGAATGTTCTTTTTTAGAAGAAATTACAGAAAGAAGTTTGAACAACGTAAACAAGATAATCATAAGTAGTTTTGTTCAGTCCGGTTTTAGTTATTGTTATTTGTCTTTTGCTTTCGGCTTTTTTTTCTGGCATGGAGATAGCATTTATTTCTGCAAATAAAATTTATATAGAAATAGAAAAGAAACAAGAAGGTTTTCTGGCAAAAATATTGACCAAACTAACCAAAAAACCTTCTAAGTTCATTGCTACCATGCTCATTGGTAATAACATTGCCTTAGTTGTTTATGGTCTTTTTATGGGAGAACTGCTAATGCAGTGGTTCTTGGGCTTAACATCAACCTCTTACAAGTTTATAAATCTGATGTTGACTGATTTCAGTCTTGTATTGCAAACAATTATCTCAACCATAATTATATTACTCACTGCCGAGTTTTTACCCAAAGTATTGTTTCAAATATATTCTAATACACTCTTAAAGTTTTTTGCGGTACCTGCATATCTATTTTACCTCTGTTTTTCTATGGTATCTGATTTTGTAATTTGGGTTTCAGACCTTATTCTTAAATTCTTATTTAAGACACCGGGGGATGAGATACAGTTATCGTTTAGCAAAATGGAGCTGGGGGATTATATTACTGAACAAATGGAAACCATTGATAACGAGGATGTCTTGGATTCGGAAATACAGATATTTCAAAATGCGCTGGAATTTTCTGAGGTAAAAGCACGGGAGGTTATGATTCCCAGGACAGAAATAACCGCTGTAGAGTTGCATGAGAATCCAAAAAATCTAATTAAGCTTTTTACGGATACAGGGTACTCAAAAATTTTGGTTTTTAAAGATACCATCGATGACATCATTGGATATGTCCATTCTTATGAATTGTTTAAGAAACCAAAGAATATTAAAAGTGTTTTATTGCCGGTTGAATTTGTGCCCCAGACCATGTTAATTCATGACGTACTCAATATACTTACCCGAAAGAGAAAGAGCATTGCTGTGGTTTTAGATGAATATGGCGGTACTTCCGGAATTATGACCGTTGAAGATATTGTGGAAGAACTTTTCGGAGAAATTGAGGATGAGCATGATTCTATAGAGTTACATGAGGAGCAAATAAATGAAAACTCTTATAAGTTTTCGGCAAGATTGGAAGTAGATTATCTTAACGAAACCTATAAATTGGAGATACCGGAAAGTGATGAATATGAGACTTTAGGAGGGTTTATAGTACATGAGACAGGAGAAATCCCTGAAAAAGAAGAAGAAATTAAAATCCAAAATTTTTTATTCACCATATTGGAAGTAACCAATACCAAAATTGATATGGTGAGTCTTCAACTCTTGGAAAATGACTAGAAGTATTTCAAAACATTGTATGTATGTTTTAGTTTTTATTATTTCAAAGAAAATGGTAATTTCGCCAACTGATTTCAAATATCCCATAACATGGCAATTTTAGAAAAAATAAGAAAACGAACTACAATATTAATTTTGATTATTGGCTTGGCCTTGTTCGCATTCGTAATTTCAGGTGTATTTAGTGCAGATGGTTTGTCTGGAGCAAAAGTGGGTTCTTCTGTAGCAGAAATAAATGGAGATGAAATTTCTATTGATGCTTTTAGACAACAAGTAGAGGCCGCTTCCAGAAGATTTGGTCCAAATGCTTCTAATATGCAAATTGTTAATCAGGTATGGGATAACGAGGTAAGAAAGGCAATTTTAGGACAGCAGTTTGAAGATCTTGGAATTGATGTTGGCCCTGATCAAATTATGGATTTTATTAAAACAATACCTTCATATAGTCAAAACCCCGAATTTCTTAATGAAAGTGGTGTTTTTGATGAAAATAAGTTCAAAGAGTTCATAGCAGACCTTAAAGTTAATAATCCCGCACAATATCAATTTTGGCTTCAGGATGAGCAATCTATAATCCAGAGTGCTAAGGAACAAGCTTATTTTAATTTAATAAGAGCAGGAGTAGGCGCTACCTTAAAGGAAGGGGAGCTAGACTATAAACTGGCCAGTGATAAAGTAGATATTACCTATGTTTCTGTTCCGTATTCTTCTATCCCGGATAGTACTATTACCGTGAGCAAAAAGGAAATAGAAAATTACATTAATGCGCACAAGAAAGATTTTAAGCAAGAAAGTGCAAGAGATATTCAGTACGTTTATTTTGAAGAAAAACCATCTTTAGAAGATGAAAAAACAATTAATGATGACATTGCCAGATTGCTTCAGGACGCAGTAGAATATAATGCGCAAAGAGACTCCAATGATACTATTGCAGGTTTTGGTAAGACTGCAGATGTTGCTGCTTTCTTAGATAGACATTCTGATATAAAATTCGATACTATCTATAAAAGCAGGAATGATATCCAGCCCGCCTCTCTAACAGATACTCTAGTTTCGTTAGGTGTGGGAGAAATTTATGGTCCATTCAGAGATGGGAACTTTTTTAAAGTAGTACGTAAAACGAATATTAAGAAAAATGGCTCAGTAAAAGCAAGCCACGTTTTAATTGCTTATGAAGGAGCAGAAAGGGCAAATCCGGAAGTAAAAAGAACAAAGGAAGAAGCAGAAAAAAGGGCGAATGAACTTTTAAAAGAGGCACTAAAGAAAGAAACGGTTTTTGCTGAACTTGCCAGAGATAATTCTGACGGGCCATCTGCACCTCAAGGTGGGGATTTGGGATATTTTCAGGAAGGAATGATGACACCAAAATTTAATGATTTTGCTTTTCAAAATCCAGTTGGAAAAATAGGCTTGGTAGAAACAGAGTTTGGTTTTCATATCATTAAGGTTGATGACAAACAGGATCTCTTTCAGTTTGCTACTTTGGCAAGAGAAGTAGAACCATCTGAAACCACGGTAAATAAACTTTTTGAGGATGCAACCAAATTTGAGATGGAAACTACATCTTCGGACAAGGCATTTAATGACTTAGCTCAGGAAAAAGAATTTGTGGTGAGACCTGTTAACAGGATAGGAGCAATGGATGAAAACTTGCCGGGTCTTTCATCACAACGAAGCATTGTTCAATGGGCTTTTGCAGATGATACAAAATTAGGCGCTATTAAACGTTTTAATGTGAACAATGGATATGTTGTTGTACAGTTGGTAGCCAAATATAATGAAGGTCTCATGTCTGTTGAAGATGCTTCTGTCACGGTACTACCAAAAATAAGAAGAGAACGTAAGGCCGCACAAATCATTGGAGCGAATAAGGGGAAAACTTTAGAAAATTTTGCAAAAGATAATAACCAGACTGTATCAACTGCTACTGCATTATCTGTAAAATCACCCACTATTCCTGGCGCAGGCAGGGAACCTTTGGTAGTGGGTACTGCATTTGCTTTGGGTGAGGGAAAAACTTCTTCTTTAATTCAAGGGGAAACAGGAGTGTTTATGATTTCTGTGGATAAAAAACAGGAAGCTCCAAAACTGGATAATTATAGTACTTATGCCAATACGCTAAGATCTGCTGGAGTTGGAAAGGTTGAGAATGCGGTTTATAATGCTTTAAAGGAAGGAGCTGATATAGAAGATAAAAGAGCTACTTTTTATTAAAATGATAATCGATATTAAATAAAAAGTCTCCTTTATAGGGGACTTTTTTTATAATACCATATTTGTATAAGGGATGACTGTCATAAAACCCTTAGCCTTAAAATAGGCTGGTGTTTTTTCATCACCAATAGCTAAAATAAAATCTCCACCCCATGCACCGAGACTTTTAATAGATCCCATGTAATCAGGAAAAAGTAAATCCTTTACAGGCATTTGCCCAAGAATTTTGGAAAGAATTAGTTCGTGAGAAGTGATTAAACTCGCAAATTCGTCAGCGCTTTTGCAGTTAACAAGAGCTAAGGTTATTTCAGAAATTTGCTTAATTATTTGTGCCTTATCAAAATGCAGAAGTTTATAGTTTAAAATACCTGTTTGGCTGTTTTGTTTTTTGTTGAGGTGAATAAAGTATAGTTGATTTTTAAAGGAAGGTTCAAAAAGTATATTTTCAACTTTGGGTTCTGTTTGAGTTAAATTGTATAGAATGGGCGTGTTGTTCTTTGCACATGCTATGTCATATCCACTGCCACCAATGGTATTCCAAAGTAGTTGGTATGGATTAATATTTGCCCATTGGGCAACATTATTTAGTAATGTTGATGAAGAACCTAAGCCCCATTCTTTTTGAAAAGTTAATTCTGTGGTAACTTTATAGCCTGCTTTGGATTTCAGAAATTCCGGATTCATTTTTTTTGCCTGCACCATAATTTTCAATAAAGTGTCGGCAATTTTATTTTTTTCAGGAGAAGAAAACGAAAAGCAAATTTGTTCGGGATTCTTCTTAAGTGTATTTATATCCAGAACCAGTTCAAACCAAATTTTTCCAACTTCATCCTTACTTTCCCAGATGAAATTAGGATAGTCTGCAGGTGTTACCTTGAGGAACTGACCGTATTTGGTAGGAACAGCCAACCCTACAGCACCATCCAAAATTAGATATTCACCGGTAAGCAAGAGTTTTCCATTGCTATAAAATTCTTGGATCATAATTACCGTCTTAATTCTTCAAATGCCTCAACTACAGCACTGTGGGTTGCTGTGTGCTTTTTGAAGTGATTGGTAAGTGTTTCTTTCTCTTGTTCTGTGGCTCCTAGTTGGTTCAAAATATTTAGGAGATGCATTTTCATATGTCCTTGTTGTATTCCCGTTGTAACTAAGGATCTGACTGCGGCAAAATTTTGAGCCAAACCCGCAACCGCTACCAATTGCATTAATTCTTTGGACGTAGGGTTTTGTAATATTTGTAAACCTAATTTTACCAGAGGATGTAGTCTAGTTAATCCGCCTATTGTACCTAAAGCAAGCGGGAGTTCTATCCAAAATCTAAAAATACCATTTTCTAGAGTTGCGTGAGTTAGACTGGTATAACTGCCATCTTTAGAGGCATAAGCATGAACTCCTGCCTCCACGGCCCTAAAATCATTTCCGGTAGCTAAAACTACAGCGTCTACCCCATTCATAATACCTTTATTGTGTGTTACCGCTCTATGTGGTTCTACTTTTGCAATAGTTACTGCTCTTATAAACTTTTGAGCAAAATCTTGGGGCGAAAGGGATATATCCTCATTTAATTCGGCTACAGGGCAACTCACTTCAGCTCTTACAGTGCAATTGGGGACATAATTAGAGAGTATGCTCATTACCACTTCAATATTTTTTTCTTGTGCGGTGAAGGCATCATATTTGTCAGCCTCTTGTTTTAGAGTTCTTGCAAATTGTTCAAGGCAAGAGTTAATAAAATTGGCTCCCATGGCATCCAAAGTTTCAAAAGTGCAATGGAGCTGAAAATAATGGTCAAGAACACTGGTTTTGTTCCGAAGTTCAATTCCTGTAATTCCTCCGCCCCTTGCGACCATGTTTTTGGTAATATTTAACGTATCGGCTAATAAAATGGGTTTTAAAACTGTAAAGAAGCCTTCTAATTTCCTTTGATCTCCCTTATACATAAAATGTACTTGACCAATTTTTTCTGTACCAATAATTTGTGTTTTGAATCCTCCTCGTGGTAACCAAAATTTAGCTGCTTTACTGGCAGCGGCTACCACAGAACTTTCTTCAATGGCCATTGGTATGGCATATAACTTTCCATTAATTAAAAAGTTTGGAGCAATCCCTAAGGGAAGATAGTAGTTGGTAATTGTGTTTTCTATAAATTCATCATGCAATTTCTGCAAGCTTATATCATCACTAGAGTATTGCTGCAGAATCTTTTTTGTTGCTGCTGTATCATCGGTATAGTTGCGGGCAATCCAATCTATTTTTTCACTTTTAGTAAGTTTAGAAAATCCTA
>JBGTEN010000320.1:0-34684 GCA_041747755.1 Arenibacter sp.
TTCCTTTTATCAGCAGCAATCAAAATATGATAACTCAAGTAACAAAGGGTATTAAAGTTTCGGTAATTACCAGTTTTGAAGGCACCTTCTTTAAAAACTATAAGATGCACTTTGCTTTTGGCTATACTATTACCATTGAGAACCAAAGTAAACATGCTGTTCAACTTACGTCGCGTCACTGGCAGATATACGATTCCCTTAACGAACTTGAAATGCTAGACGGCGAAGGCGTGATTGGTAAAAAACCAGTTATAAAGCCTGGGGAATCTCACACCTACAGCTCAGGATGTCTTTTAGCCTCTCCAATTGGCGCTATGAAAGGGCATTATAATATGGTTAATTTGAACTCTTCCGAAAAATTCAGAGTTTACGTACCTACCTTTAAATTCAGTGCACCTTTTGCACTTAATTAATCCAGGTTTTTCTATCCGTTTTATTTTTAAACGGCTTTAGTTTTAGTACCTTTGAGCGATTTTTAACCTAAAAAAGAACATTATGGGTAAAGGTTTCTTTCAAGTTCCTACAGCATATAATGAACCTATTAAAAGCTACGCTCCGGGTAGCCCGGAAAGAGCGGCTGTATTGGCACAATATAAAACCTATTTTCAAGGAACAGTAGACATTCCGTTGTACATTGGTAGCGAGGAAATTAGAACCGGAAATACCAAAACTATTTCTCCACCACATGATCACAACCATAGTTTAGGAACATATCACCTCGCAGAGAAAAGTCATGTTACAAAAGCCATTAAAAATACCTTGGAAGCAAGAACTTCTTGGGCCAATTTGGTTTGGGAACAGCGCGCTGCCATTTTTTTGAAAGCAGCCGAACTTTTGGCAGGACCCTACAGGGCCAAAATAAATGCAGCTACCATGATTGCTCAGTCTAAAACTATACACCAGGCAGAGATTGATGCGGCCTGTGAGCTTATTGATTTTCTACGCTTTAATGTGGAATTCATGGCACAAATTTATGCTGAACAGCCCGAATCTGCTGAGGGAATTTGGAATAGAGTAGAGTACAGACCATTGGAAGGTTTTGTTTATGCAATTACTCCTTTTAACTTCACCGCTATTGCCGGAAATTTACCGGCAAGCGCTGCTATGATGGGTAATGTGGTTGTATGGAAACCAAGTGACAGTCAGATTTTTTCTGCAAAAGTTATTGTAGATGTTTTCAAAGAGGCCGGCCTGCCGGACGGGGTAATCAACGTAATTTACGGAGACCCTAAGATGATTACAGATATTGTTCTGAACAGTCCGGATTTTGCAGGGCTTCATTTTACAGGTTCTACTACTGTTTTTAAAGAATTGTGGAAGCAAATAGGCAATAACATACATAGTTATAAAACCTACCCAAAAATTGTGGGTGAAACCGGAGGTAAAGATTTTATTCTGGCCCACCCTACAGCGAAACCTAAACAAGTGGCGACTGCTATCGTTCGTGGTGCCTTTGAATTTCAGGGACAGAAGTGCAGTGCTGCTTCTAGGGTATATTTGCCAAAATCGACCTCCAAAGAAATTTTAGACTTGGTAAAGGCCGATATAGCCTCCTTTAAAAAACCCGGTTCTCCGGAGGATATGGGTAATTTTATAACCGCTGTAATCCATGAAGGATCCTTTGATAAGTTAGCAAAATATATAGATCAGGCCAAAAAAGATGAGGATGCAGAAATAATTGCAGGAGGCGGGTATGATAAATCCAAAGGATATTTTATTGAACCTACGGTGATTCTGACTTCTAATCCACACTATACAACCATGGAAACAGAATTATTTGGGCCCGTGGTTACCGTATTTGTGTATGAAGACAAAGATTGGAACAAGACATTGCGACTGGTCGATGAAACTTCCGAATACGCCCTTACCGGAGCAGTGCTTTCCCAAGATCGGTATGCAATAGAAGAAGCCACCAAAGCACTTCAGAATTGTGCCGGTAATTTCTACATCAATGATAAACCAACAGGTGCAGTAGTTGGTCAACAACCATTTGGGGGAGCAAGAGCATCAGGAACCAATGATAAAGCAGGATCTATGCAAAATTTACTTCGCTGGGTATCACCAAGGTTGATAAAAGAAACCTTTGTAACCCCTGAAGATTACAAATATCCGTTTTTGGGTTAATTTCTTGGACCAAAAAAGAAAGCTTGAAAGTCTTATGTATTACTTCATTAGGCTTTCAAATTGTGTCAATTGGGACCTTTATAGTAGTTTGCTACCTAGGGCAGGGAGGGATAAGACCCAAAACTTGAGCACAATTTAAATGTAAATTTTACGTTAATTAATTGTAAATTATACGTAAAATTATCTACCTTAGAGGAGAATTTAAATTTGTAATTGATGATGAAAGAAAGTAAAGCCTATAAAACAGAAAAGAAAACAATTGGATCCCTATTTAAAAGAACTCAGGATTACGTAAAAAATTATGCCAAAAAATGTAGAGATTCCTATTACTGGATGTTAAGTCTTTAATTTAGCCTTTAAATTTAATAGGTAAATACACTACTTTTTTGGTCTGAAAAAAGTCTTCCTCAAAGTAATCAGAGAGATTAAAAATCTTCACTGTTCGATATTCTTTTAGTTCCTCTTCCAAATCCCCGCCTTTAAGATAAAAAATACCATTGCGCTGTTCCTGAACTGATTTCTTTTTGATTCTATCTTTCACCCAATGTACAAAAGTAGGCATTGCAGCAACTGCTCTGCTTACCACAAAGTCAAATTGCATGTTTAATTCTTCTACCCTCATGTGTTTACACTTTACATTAGTGAGTCCTAAACCCGTAACCACTTCTTCCACTACTTTTATCTTTTTTCCAATAGCATCCACCAAAGTAAAAGAAACTTCAGGAAAAAGAATTGCCAATGGAATTCCGGGAAATCCACCTCCAGTGCCAACATCAAGTACAGAAGTTCCGGCTTTAAACTGAATTACTTTTGCTATTCCTAAAGAGTGTAATACATGTCGCAAATAAAGTTCATCTATATCCTTTCTGGAAACCACGTTAATTTTTAAATTCCAATCCTGATACAAATGCTCCAACGCTATAAAATGATTTCTTTGGTTATCGGTAAGTTGAGGAAAATATTTAAAGATGATGCTGCTATTCATAATTCTTAAAAAATCACTCAAAAATAGTATTTTCAAGCGCACAAATTTTTTCTTTTGTGAAGTTATTATAATTAGGGCTTATTGAATTGCATTATCTTTACCGAAAAGTTTAACGCATTATGAATACAAAATCAATTCGATTTTCGAGAAAAGATTCTGCGGAGTTTTTCAAAACACTCAATTCTCGGGTAAACGACTATTTTAATGAAAATAATATAAAGAAAACCGGAAACTGGCGCTTACACATTAAGACAGTTGTTATGTTTGGTCTTTTTTTGGCACCTTACTTTCTGATTTTAACATTGGACCTACCCAACTGGGCTTATCTGCTTTTAACAATTACCATGGGAGTGGGTATGGCTGGAGTGGGTATGAATGTGATGCATGACGGAAACCATGGATCCTACTCCAACAAAAAATGGTTGAATAAAATTATGGGGGGAAGCATCTACGTTCTTGCCGGAAATGTATACAATTGGCAGGTGCAACACAATGTTCTTCACCATACCTATACCAATATTCACAATCATGATGAAGACATGGAGGCTGGGCGTATACTTCGATTTTCCAAGCATGCAGAATGGAAGAAGTATCACAAGTTCCAACATTTCTATTCTGTTTTCCTGTATGGATTACTAACTTTTAATTGGGCTATAACCACAGACTTTCAGCAAATGTATCGGTATATGAAGCGTAAATTGAGCTACGGTAAATTACCAAGCCCTGTAATAAACTGGAGTACACTTGTTATTACCAAAATACTGTACATTACCATTTGGATTGTTGTTCCGCTTATTTTCGTGGAAGTTGCTTGGTGGAAAGTCCTTATTGGTTTCTTTGTAATGCATTATGTGGCAGGAGTTATTCTGAGTGTGGTCTTTCAGTTAGCGCATATTGTAGACGAAGCAGATACTCCGTTACCGGACGAAAGCGGATCTATGAAAAACACCTGGGCCATTCACCAGTTGTTTACTACGGTAAATTTTGGAACTAAAAACCGTATCGTAAATTGGTTTACTGGAGGGTTAAATCACCAGGTAGAACACCATATTTTTCCCAACATAAGTCATGTACATTACACAAAAATTTCTAAAATTGTGAAACAGACCGCTGAGGAATTTAATTTACCATACAACGAATATAAAACTACAAGAAAAGCTATAATTTCGCACTTCAAACATTTAAAGGAGTTAGGTAAAAAACCTGAGCTTCAGTATTCGTAAATTAATTTAAATAATGAACAAGTATTTATCCGATAGAATAAACAATATGTCTACGTCGGCCACACTGGCTATGGCCGCTAAAACAAGAGAATTAAAAAACCAAGGAAAGGATATCATTGGCTTAAGTTTAGGGGAACCCGATTTTAATATTCCTGATTTTATTAAAGAATCTGCAAAACAAGCGGTTGATGACAACTACAGTAGTTATTCTCCTGTTGATGGTTATGCCGATTTAAAACAAGCTATCGCCAACAAGTTTAAACGCGACAATAACCTTACCTATGGACTAAACCAAATAGTTGTTTCAACGGGAGCAAAACAATCTTTGGCGAATGTAGCCATGGTAATGCTGAATCATGGAGACGAAGTGATATTACCTGCACCATATTGGGTCAGTTACAGTGATATTGTGAAACTAGCCGACGGTGTTCCGGTAGAGGTCCTTACTAGTATCGAATCTGATTTTAAAATGACTCCAGAACAATTGGAGAAAGCCATAACTCCAAAAACAAAAATGCTTTGGTTCAGCTCTCCATGCAATCCTACAGGATCTGTTTACAGCAGAAAAGAATTAGAAGACCTTGCCAAGGTACTACGGAATTACCCAGAGATTTTTGTGGTATCTGATGAAATTTATGAGCATATCAATTTTGTCGGTGGGCATGTTAGTATTGCGGAAATTGAGGGCATGTATGAAAGAACAGTTACTGTAAATGGCGTCTCCAAAGCCTTCGCTATGACAGGATGGAGAATTGGTTATATTGGCGCTCCCGCGTGGATTGCGTCAGCCTGTAATAAATTTCAGGGACAGATTACCAGTGGAGCAAATTCCATTGCGCAACGTGCCACAATTACAGCATTAGAAGCCCCAGTGAGTTCAATTCAATTTATGATAGATGAATTTCACAAAAGAAGAGACCTAGTGTTGCAACTTTTAGGAGAAATTGACGGTTTTAAACTTAACGTTCCGGAGGGTGCGTTTTATGTATTCCCGGATATTTCCAGCTTCTTTGGGAAAACCTTAAAGGGAGTGAAGATTAACAATGCCTCCGATTTTTCTATTTATTTACTGGAACATGCCAATGTCGCAACCGTAACAGGTGAAGCGTTTGGAAGTGATAACTGCATCCGTATTTCCTACGCAGCATCCGAAAAAGAGTTAAAAGAGGCAATGGCCAGAATTAAAGCTGCCGTATAAAAAGGCATATAGTTTATCTCTAAAAGCCCCAAAAAAATGTTTTTTGGGGCTTTTAACTTTATGTTTTTCTCCAGAAATAAGGCGTTAATAGAATAAGTACTGTAAAAAGTTCCAACCTCCCAATAAGCATTAAAAATCCGCACCACCATTTCCCTGTATCGGGTAAGCTGTTAAAGTTGTCTAATGGGCTTAGACTCCCTAGTGCTGGTCCCACATTACCTAAAGAACTAGCTGCGCCACCCACTGCGGACTCAAAATCTAAACCTAAAAAACCCAACACTAACGCGCCGATAATAAAGGATAACATATACAGTACAAAAAATCCCACAATATTATAAACAATGAGTTCCGACACAGTTTTATCGTTATAGCGTACAGGTATAACAGCATTATTATGCAATGTTCTTTTAAACTCTAATAAACCGTTCTTAATAATCAGAATATGTCGCATTACTTTAATACCTCCAGCTGTAGACCCTGCAGACCCCCCCAAGAACATGAGTCCGAAAAAGAAAATGGTTAAAAAGGGTGTCCAGCCCGTATAGTCAGCGCTGACAAACCCTGTGGTGGTGATAATAGCCACTACTTGGAAGAGCGCATGCCTAAAAGCGCTTTCAGCACTTCCCGATACCATGGGGTGATAATCCGAAACGGGAACATTGGCCTTTAGGTAAATAACTAAAGTAGCAATGATACTAAATACCAAAATGAAACCTAAGTAATATTTAAATTCCTCATCTTTAAATACCCGCTGTAGTTTACCCTTGAAAGCAAAATAGCTTATCACAAAATTGCTTCCTGCCAAGAACATAAATAAAATAACAATGTATTGTATCAAGGGTTGATCATTCCAATAGGCTAAACTGGCATTTTTTGTTGAAAATCCTCCGGTAGATAAGGTTGCTAAAGAATGGTTTAATGCGTCAAAAAAAGACATTCCTGCCAACTTTAAAAGTATTGTTTCAGCTACAGTATATCCAAAGTATATAAACCATAATCGCTTAGCCGTATCCGTAATTCGCGGATGTAATTTATCAGATGACGGCCCCGGTGCTTCCGCAGCAAATAGTTGCATTCCGCCTATTCCGAGTATCGGTAATATGGCGATGGCCAGCACAATTATTCCCATTCCACCAATCCAATGCGTTAGACTTCTCCAAAACAGAATACCTTCGGGCATTGCTTCAATATCATCCAATATAGAAGCCCCTGTTGTTGTATATCCCGAAATAGTTTCAAAAAATGCATTGGTAATTGTGGGAATTGAGCCCGAAAAAAGGTACGGCAGCATTCCGGACACAGACATGACAATCCATCCAAAAGTTACGATTATATAGCCTTCCTTGCGCTTAACTTCTTTTTTGTGATCACGGGTGTAGAACATCGAAAGAACCCCAACAAGCATTGTAACAATGGCAGCAAGAGTTATGTCTATGGTAACACCATCATTATAAATCCCGCTTACCAAAGCGGCCATGAGCATAAAAACGCCGTTACAGAGTAACAGCAAACCCATTAGATGAACAATTATTTTAGAGTTCACGCTCATGTCTTAAAGAAAGAGCTTTTCTATTTTTGGAATAGACTCCGGCAAACAGCAGACCACTACCCGGTCTCCCTGAACTATCTTAAAATCGCCCGAAGCAATAATGCCATTCCCTTCACGTATTATTCCTCCAATGGTAGCCGATTTTGGAAACTCAAGCTCCTTAATTATTTTTCCATTAACTTCTGATGAAGGTTTTACCACAAATTCCAAGATTTCAGCATTTAAATTACTTAATCTTGTTAGCGCTACGACTTCTCCCTTTCTTACATATCTAAATATGGTATTCGCTGCTAAAAGCTTTTTATTGATAAGTGTATCAATTCCAATCGAATGCGAAAGTTGAAAATAATCCATATTTTCTACCAGCGCAATGGTTTTCTTTATGTTTTTGGACTTTGCCACCAAACAGGACATAATATTTGTTTCAGAATTTCCGGTTACTGCCACAAAAGCATCCATAGATTCCAGACTCTCTTCCTGTAGAAGTTCTACATTTCTTCCGTCACCGTTTATAATTAAGGCATTTGGAAGGTTGTCTGCCAAATCAAACGCCTTTTCTTTATTTAGCTCTATCAACTTAACGTTAAACTTTTTTTCGCAAAGATCTCTTGCTGTTTTAAAACCTACTTTGCTTCCACCAAGAATCATTACATTCTTAATTTCTTTTTTCTCCTTCCCGGTTAACTTATAAAATGCATCTACCCCTTCTTTCGCAATTATAAAATATACCTGATCTTCTTCCTTAAAAAGGGTATCACCTCTGGGAATAATCGTAAAATGAGTTCCTACCCTTTGAATGGCAATGGTAGTAAAACTAAGCTCCGGAAAAATCTTGGCTGCTTCTTGAATAGTTTTACCTACAAAAGGTGCTGTTTTCGGAAGGGATACGCCAACCATAATTAATGCGCCTTGTTCAAACTCGTAAGTCTCATTGAAAGCAGATTGATTTAACAACAATTGAATTTCTTGGGCCGCTAGCGCCTCGGGTGAAATAAGCTCATCAATACCGAGCTCAGAAAACCGAATCTCATCCTTATTGTGAATAAACTCCGTATTGGAAATTCTGGCAATAGTTCTTTTGCAGCCCAACTGTTTGGCAAGCATACAAAGCGTTAGGTTTGTTGTTTCTGAAGAGGTAACCGCAATTACCAAATCTGAACTATCTACCTGGGCATCTTTTAACAATGAAATAGAAGTAGCATCTCCTTTTAAAACCCGAATATCTAAGTGACTATCTGCATAGGCAAGACTCGCTTTATGAGTATCTATTAATGTAATATCTTGAGATTCGTAAGACAATAATTTAGCCAAATGAAAGCCCACCTCGCCTGCTCCTGCAATTATAATTTTCATCCGTTGTGTAAATTGTTTTTCATGGGTTCTACCGAAAAACTCAAATAAATTGATATGAAATAACCCATTTTCTGGAAATACGAGTCACTTTTACAGTTCATAATAGTGAAAAAAATGCATAAAATGCGCTACAAAATTACATAATTTTATTTTCTTAAAGTCTTATTTAAGTAAGTATTAAAGTAATACATCTTCCTGTTAATTAAAAGAATATAGAGCAAGTACTTGGAGTGATATACTATATTTGCCCCAAAATTATTGCAATGTCAGAAAAAGTTACTCCTTATAAAAAATCCGGGGTTAGCAAAAAGGTGCAGGTTACCCAAATGTTTGATACCATTTCCGGGAATTATGATGGCCTTAACAGGGTAATTTCTTTTGGAATAGATCGTAAATGGCGAAATCGGGTGGTTACTATCTTGAAAGAAAAGCAGCCTCAAACTATTTTAGATATTGCCACAGGAACCGGAGATCTGGCAATTAAAATGGTTGAAACCGGGGCGCAGCAAATTGTTGGTTTGGATATTTCCAGAGGTATGTTGGATGTGGGGATACACAAAATTAATAGAAAAAAACTCACTGGAAAGATAGAAATGATTGTTGGCGATAGTGAAAATCTTCCTTTTCCTGATAATTCCTTTGATGCCGTAACCGTTGCATTTGGAGTACGCAATTTTGAAAACCTGGAAATTGGACTTGCTGAAATCTTCCGTGTTCTGAAACCCTTGGGCACCTTTGTGGTTTTAGAAACAGCTGTTCCCGATAAAACACCTTTCAAACAAGGCTATCGCTTTTACACCAAATATTTGCTTCCTGCAATAGGTAGAATTTTTTCTAAGGATCGTTCAGCTTACGCTTATTTGTCAGAATCCGCCGCTGTTTTTCCCTATGGAGAAAACTTCAACAATATTTTGAGAAAAATTGGGTTTATAGGTGTAGAGAACAAACCTCAAACTTTTGGTGTTGCCTCTATTTATGTAGCTACGAAGTAAAATATGAAGAAAATCCTGTTTTGTTTGCTATCCATGGTGTTGCTATGCACTATTGCCAAAGCCCAGTTTAACGAAAGACCGGTTATCAATTTGGAGAACATAGATGAGCCCTTTTTAAATTGGGGCTATTTTCTTGGCTTAAACCAATATGATTTTAAGTTTGAATACAAGAACGACATTGATGATGTTTTAGTAGATAAAGCTTTTGGATTTAATGTAGGTTTAATAGGAGAAATGCGGATAAATAAATATTTAGATCTCCGTTTTGAACCCGGGCTGCATTATAATCTGAGAACCTTGGGCTTTCCCGGATTTGATACAGAAAATAATGCTATCCGTGAGGTAAAATCAACCTACATAAACTTTCCCTTACTTCTTAAGGTAAGCACCAAAAGGCTGGGAAATTGGAAACCATTTTTAATTGGAGGTTTATCTACCGCCATGAATTTAGGTAGTAACCAGGATGCGTTAGATGATAACAGCAGTGGTACTTTTAGAATGAAAAAAAGCATGTTTGCCTATGAGATGGGTTTTGGTATAGAATTTTATACCGAATACTTTAAGTTCTCACCCTCTATTCGCGGTGTTTTTGCTCTGAATGATGAGTTAGTACCGGATAATAATCCAAACAGTCCATGGACAGGAAATATAGAAGCCATGCGGACCAGAGGTCTTTTTATCAATTTTACTTTTGAATAGCATTTAACTTTTTGCTCTTCTTATCTCACTGAGTAAAATAGAGGTAGCCGTAGCAACGTTTAAACTCTCTGCTGTTTGATCTCCAAATTGAGGAATATTGATTTTTTTTGAGACAAACTCTGCCACTCCTTTTGAAATCCCATTTGCTTCATTGCCCATTAGTAAAATCCCCTTATCCGGAAAAGCATTGTTATAGACAGACATACCTTCCATAAAAGCGCCATAAATAGGAACATCTTGAGCTTTTAAAAAAGTGGTAAGCTCCTCGTAAATAATATTCACTCTGGCAATAGATCCCATGGTTGCCTGCAATACTTTCGGATTATAACAATCCACCGAATTTTTGGAACAAATTAAGTGTTTAATTCCGAACCAGTCACAAAGTCTTATAATGGTCCCAAGATTTCCGGGATCACGAACATCATCTAAGGCAACTACCCAGTCAGAAAAGTCCACAGGCTTTATTTTGGGCATATTAAAAATAGCCACAGCTTTATTGGGAGTTACCAATCCGCTAATCTTTTTTAAGGTTTCTTCAGAAATAAGTTCCAAAACTGCTACCTCAGTTGCCAAAATTTTCGAATCTGTACTATAAATTTTAAAAGGTTTAATATCAGAATTTAAAAGGTCTTGAACCATCTTAATTCCCTCCGCTACAAACAGCCCATGCTGAATGCGGTACTTTTTTTGTTGTAGGCTTTTTATAAATTTTATTTGGCTTTTAACAACCATACAAATAATGTATTTTTGAACCCTATGAAGACCTGCATGCCCTTAAAGATAAACATTGCAAAACTAAGCTTTATATTGCTTTGCATTGCAATTACTTCTTGCAACACAGTTAAAAGGGTAGGCGAAAATGAATTGTTACTTACCAAGAATACTATATATGCTGATGGTGAAAAAATAGTTGATGAAGACATTAGAAGCCTTCTTGTTCAGAACCCGAATAGTGGCATCCTATTTGGCTACCCCTTAAGATTAAATCTGTACAACTTAGCTAAGAAAGATCCTGATTCTTCTTTTCAGGCTTGGTTGCACAAAAAGGAAAAAAGAGAGGAGCGTTTAGTAAATTTTTTATCCCGAAAGCAGGTAGACAGATTAGGAGAATCGTTTATGGTAAAGGGTCTCAGTTTGTGGCTCAAAAATATTGGGGAAGCCCCTGTTATTATTGATTCTGTAAAAACTTCAAAATCTTTGGAGCGTCTTAGTGCCTATTATGGAAGTAAAGGTTACTTTAACAACACAGGTACGGCTGTTGTGGATAGTTCCGGAAAGAAGCAAAGGGCTTCTTTAAATTATGAGATGGATCTGGGAAAACCATTTGTTTTAGATACCGTTTCCAAAACAATCGCCTCCAAAGCTGTTGATTCCATTTACAACTTGCATGAAAAAAATTCTTTTATCAAAAAAGGAAAACAATTTAATCTGGTAGATTTTAACAATGAGCGCGAAAGACTTACATCTCTTTTTAGAAACTCCGGAATTTATAATTTTCAGGAAAGTTCAATAACCTATGATATCACCCGTGATACTGTGAAACTCTCCGATGACCAGAAAATGGAAGTGGAGTTAAAAATAGAGAACTTAAGACAAAGAGGTGAAAGTGCCGTGCTATCATCAGAATACAATGTACACCGCTTTGATAGGGTTAATATCTTCGCCGACCACACTTTTGATTCTGATATGAATACCTTAAAGTCTGTAGATTTTGAAGATTACACGATATACTACAATACCAAAAAACTACGATATAAACCCAAAGCCCTGACGGATGCCATTTTTTTCTCAAAGGACAGTATATACAGAGACATAGACAGAACAAGAACCTACAGACAAATTACCAATTTAAACACGTTTAAATATCCAAATATAGAATTGGTTGAAGATAGTACACAGACCAAGTTAATATCTAATATTTATTTAGCCGCCAGACCCAAATACTCTTTGGGTATGGACTTTGATATTACGCATTCCAACATTCAGCGTTTAGGTGTTGCTTTTAGTTCCTCTTTAATTACCCGGAATGTTTTTGGTGGAGCGGAAACCTTAAGTTTGTCGGCACGCGGTTCCCTCGGTTTATTGGGAGACACTTCTCTGTCTGAAGACTATTTCTCTGAGGTTGGCGCCGATGTTAATCTTATTTTTCCAAGGATATGGTTTCCGTTACTCAATACCAAAAAAATAATTCCCTATTATATGCTCCCGCAAACAAGGATTTCTATGGGAACCAGTTTCCAGAAAAATATTGGATTGGATAAACAGACTTTCAATAATATTAATGGGTACAGCTGGTCTTCCTCTGATTCCAAGAAAAATTCAATTGAATTATTGAATGTACAGTTCGTGCGTAATGTAAACGCAGACCGATTTTTCAATGTGTACCAAAATACCTATAACAGATTAGACGAGATTGCTAATAACTATCAAGATATAGAAAGCCTTTCCGGATTTTTTGAAGAAACCAATAATCCGGCAGACCCTTTAAGACTTAGTATTCCGGAGGGAACATCCGGGTTTACAAGTGCCATTCTTAATAACGAAGTTCCTACTACCGAAGAGGAGTTTAACAGTATACGAAATATTGAAGAGCGCAGGTTACGACTTAGTGAAAATAACCTGATTTTTGCCAGTAACTATACCTTTACTAAAAACGATAAAAAGGGAATCAACGACAATAATTTTTATCAATTTCGCTTTAAAATAGAAAATGCAGGCAACCTTTTATCTGCTATTTCAGAGATCATCCCCTTCAATTTAAATGAAAATGGCGACAAATTGGTATTTGGTGTTCCGTACTCACAGTACGTAAAAACAGAGTTCGATTTTGTAAAGCATTGGAGCCTGGCTCACACCAATGTATTGGCTTTTAGAAGCTTCTTTGGAATTGCAGTTCCATATGGTAACTCCGACAATATTCCTTTTGTGCGCAGTTATTTCGCTGGTGGTTCTAATGATAACAGGGCCTGGTTTCCTTATTCATTGGGTCCAGGTAAAACTAAAGACATAAACGATTTTAATGAAGCCAATCTAAAAATAGCGCTAAATTTAGAGTTTCGGTTTCCAATAGCAGGAAACATTAAAGGAGCATTGTTTGCGGATGCGGGAAATATTTGGAACGTATTGGATAATGTAGAAGATACCAATGCAACCTTTAACGGACTAAGCTCCCTAGCGGATATTGCACTGGGCTCGGGTTTCGGTGTTCGGTATGATTTTACCTATTTTGTCTTCAGGGTCGACTTTGGTTTTAAGACCTATAATCCTGCTGAAGATCCTTCAAAAAGATGGTTCAGAGATTACAACTTTGCTAACGTTGTGCCACAAATAGGGATAAATTATCCTTTTTAGACCTAATTATTTTATTACTTTTGTGCCATTAATACAAATCTAAATAAACAAAAGAGTTATGGCGCATAATATTAAGCCCGGAGTAGCAACAGGAGATGAGGTTCAGGAAATTTTTAACTATGCTAAAAAGAAAGGGTTTGCACTTCCGGCTGTAAATGTAATTGGTTCTAATACAATTAACGCCGTTTTAGAAACTGCCGCCAGCTTAAACTCCCCGGTAATTATTCAGTTCTCGAATGGTGGCGCCCAGTTCAATGCAGGAAAAGGCCTTTCTAATGAAGGTCAGCAAGCAGCTATTTTAGGAGGTGTAGCTGGGGCAAAACATATACATCAATTAGCAGAAGCTTACGGAGCTACTGTAATACTGCATACGGATCATTGCGCTAAAAAATTATTACCATGGCTAGATGGCTTACTGGATGCCAGTGAAAAACACTTTGCCCAAACCGGAAAACCACTGTACAGTTCGCACATGATAGACCTATCAGAGGAACCTTTGGAAGAGAACATTGAAATCTGCAAAAACTATTTAGCTCGAATGAGCAAAATGGGGATGACTTTGGAAATAGAGTTAGGAGTTACAGGTGGTGAAGAAGACGGGGTTGACAACTCTGACGTAGACGATTCAAAATTATATACCCAACCGGAAGAAGTGGCTTATGCTTATGAGGAGCTATCCAAAGTAAGTCCAAAATTTACGGTTGCCGCAGCCTTTGGCAATGTCCACGGCGTTTATAAACCCGGAAATGTTAAGTTAACCCCAATAATTCTTAAAAATTCACAGGAATTTGTTTCAAAAAAATTCGGTGTAGGAGCAAATCACATTGATTTTGTTTTTCACGGAGGATCGGGATCTACCGTAGCAGAAATTAGAGAAGCTATTGGTTATGGGGTTATTAAAATGAACATCGACACCGATTTGCAATACGCCTTTCTTGAAGGTATAAGGGACTATGTTCAAGGTAAAAAAGACTTTTTACAATCTCAGATTGGTAATCCTAACGGTCCTGACGACCCGAATAAAAAATATTATGATCCAAGAGTATGGTTGCGTGAAGGCGAAAAAACATTTGTTGCCCGTTTGAAAAAAGCATTTGAAGATTTAAATAATGTAAATACCTTATAGTTCTCATTAGAATCATTTAAACCCAATCCCTAGACTATGTCATCTTGGTTTAAAAGAAAAGAAAAAGGAATTCAAACTTCCACTGAACAAAAAAAAGATACTCCAAAAGGCCTTTGGTACAAATCCCCCACAGGAAAAATTGTGGAATCTGAGGAATTAGCCAGAAACTTTTATGTAAGTCCTGAAGATGATTATCATGTACGTATTGGCAGTAAAGAATACTTTGAGATTCTTTTTGACAATAACGAATTTAAGGAATTGGATGCCAAGCTTAGTTCTAAAGATCCTTTAAAATTCGTAGATACCAAACCCTATACAGATCGGCTTGTTGCTGCGCAAAAGAAAACCGGATTAAAAGATGCAGTGAGAACAGCTGTGGGTAAGTCGTTGGGAAAAGACCTTGTGGTGGCCTGTATGGACTTTAGCTTTATTGGAGGCTCCATGGGAAGTGTTGTTGGTGAAAAAATTGCCAGAGCAATTGATTACGCTATTAAGAAACAGCTTCCGTTTTTAATGATTTCAAAATCCGGGGGTGCCCGCATGATGGAGGCTGCCCTCTCTTTAATGCAATTGGCGAAGACCTCAGCTAAACTTGCGCAACTTGCGGAGGCGGGTTTACCTTATATATCCTTATGTACGGATCCAACCACCGGGGGTACAACAGCATCCTATGCCATGTTAGGCGATATTAATATTTCAGAACCCGGTGCCTTAATCGGTTTTGCAGGACCAAGGGTGGTAAAAGAAGCTACAGGCAAAGAGTTACCTGAGGGTTTCCAAACTGCCGAATTTGTAATGGAGCATGGTTTTCTTGATTTTATTGTACACCGTAGGGATTTGAAAACAAAAATTAATCTGTATATTGATTTAATTGAGAACAATCCTGTTAGGAGCTAAAAAATATACTATATTTGCGCCCTGATTGAAAATCAATCACATACATAAAAATCATTTAAATAATATTGGAATGTATTTAGACAAAGAAGCAAAAGCCGAAATTTTTAAAAAACACGGCGCATCTGAAAAGAACACCGGATCTGCTGAAGGGCAGATTGCTTTGTTCACCTATCGTATCAACCACCTTACAGAACATTTAAAAAAGAACCGCCATGATTTCAATACGGAGCGTTCTTTGGTAAAATTGGTAGGGAAAAGAAAAAGTCTTTTAGATTATTTGATTAAGAAAGATATCAACAGATATCGTGCAATTATCAAAGAATTAGGAATACGAAAATAACCCAATTAAAGGGGAGGCTAAGCCTCCCCTTTTTATAATACCCCTGATTTATCAGGTTTTACAATTGCTTCCTTTGATAAAATCAAAGGAAATTTTTAAAAAGCTTACATATAGTTTTTCATTGGTCAACACACAACAACACAACCCTGTTCGTCCGGTAAGACGAGAAGACCATTGTTTAACAAGCCTGTCACAAAATCAGGTTTTAATTCAAATTTATGATTCCAAAAGTATTTAGAGAGGTCATTGACCTAGGTGATGGTAGAAGCATTTCTATCGAAACCGGAAAATTAGCAAAGCAAGCCCACGGTTCTGTCGTGGTGCAAATGGGAAAAGCCATGTTACTATGTACGGTTGTTTCTTCGTACAAAGAAAGTGCACTGGATTTCTTTCCCTTGACAGTAGATTACCGTGAGAAATTTGCAGCTGCCGGTCGTTATCCGGGAGGTTTCTTTAAGAGAGAAGCGCGACCAAGCGACGGTGAAGTATTAACTATGCGCATTGTGGATCGCGTTTTACGTCCCTTGTTCCCTTCAGATTACAGAACTGAGACTCAAGTTATGATTCAGCTTATGTCTCACGATGAAGAAGTAATGCCGGATGCATTGGCAGGTTTGGCTGCCTCAGCCGCTATTCAGTTATCAGATATTCCTTTTGAATGTCCTATTTCTGAAGCCCGTGTAGGAAGAATTAATGGTGAATTTATCATTAACCCGAGCCGAAGTCAGTTATTGGAATCGGACATCGATATGGTGATTGGTGCCTCTAACGATTCCGTAATGATGGTAGAAGGCGAAATGAAGGAGATTAGCGAAGAAGAAATGGCAGATGCCATCCGATTTGCTCATGAAGCCATTAAAATTCAATGTGCCGCTCAGGTACGTTTGGCAGAGGCTTTTGGTAAAAAACCGGTCAGGGAATATACTCCCGGTAAAACCGATGATACTATTGCCGCCAAAGTGCGGGAAGTAGCTTACAAAAAAGTATATGACATCGCTAAGGGTGGTCACGGGAAGAGAGAGCGCAGTGAAGCTTTTGATGCAGTGAAAGAGGAAGTCCTTGCTTCCTTTACCGAAGAAGAACTTGCCGAAAATGAAAGCTTGGTAAAAAGCTATTTCTATAAAATAGAAAAAGAAGCGGTAAGAGAACTTACCCTTGCTGAAGGAATACGCCTTGATGGCAGAAAAACTACAGACATACGTCCTATATGGTGCGAAATTGACTATTTACCCTCAGTACATGGTTCTGCCATTTTCACCAGAGGAGAAACACAGGCCTTGGCTACTGTAACATTGGGTACTTCCAGAGAATCCAATATGATTGATATGCCAACGCACCAAGGGGAAGAAAAATTCTATTTACATTATAATTTCCCTCCATTTTCAACCGGGGAAGCACATCCTTTACGCGGAACTTCCCGTCGTGAAATTGGCCACGGTAACTTAGCACAACGCGCCCTAAAAGGGATGATTCCTGAAGAGTGTCCATATACTGTTCGTGTGGTTTCAGAGGTCTTGGAATCTAACGGTTCTTCATCAATGGCAACAGTTTGCGCAGGCACAATGGCTTTAATGGATGCCGGTGTACAATTAAAAAAACCGGTTTCAGGTATTGCTATGGGACTGATTACAGATGGAGATCGTTTTGCAGTACTTTCTGATATTCTGGGTGATGAAGATCATTTAGGAGACATGGACTTTAAGGTAACCGGTACCGCCGATGGTATTACCGCTTGCCAAATGGACATGAAAATCAAGGGTATGCCATATGATATACTCATTAAGGCCTTAAAGCAGGCTCGTGAAGGTCGTTTGCATATTCTTGGGAAATTAGTAGAAACTATTGCTCAGCCAAATGCCGATGTAAAAGCGCATGCCCCAAAAATCATTACCAGAACTATTCCTGGAAGTTTTATAGGTGCGTTAATCGGACCAGGTGGAAAAGTGATTCAGGAATTACAAAAAGCTACCAAAACCACAATCGTAATCAACGAAGATCCGCTAACCGGAGAAGGTCTGGTAGAAATTCTGGGTACCGATCCCGATGGTATTGCAGCAGTATTGGCTAAAATAGATTCCCTAATGTTTAAACCTGAAATCGGAGGAAGTTATTCCGTTAAGGTAATTAAAATGCTCGACTTTGGTGCTGTTGTAGAATATTTAGACGCTCCGGGGAATGAAACCCTTTTACATGTTTCTGAACTAGCTTGGGAACGTACCGAAAATGTAACCGATGTTGTAAACATGGGTGATGTTTTTGATGTTAAATACCTCGGTACAGATCCAAAAACCAGAAAAGAGAAGGTTTCACGTAAAGCATTATTGCCAAAACCCGAAGGTTTTGTGGAAAGACCACCACGTGAACGTAATGATAGAGATCGCAACGATCGAGGAAGAGATTCCAGAGATAGAGATAGAAAACCAAGAAGGGATTAACCGTTCCTATCTTATAAATGATAAGCCTCAATCGAATGATTGGGGCTTTTTTTTGGTATTTTAACTAAAAAAAAGAAATTTAATAACCTAAATGTAACATTCGCTTCTTTTCAACGTATAACCTAATGCAGTCCTCTGATTGCCCTCTAATTTAGAAAGGAAAAATTAAATGAGACAGTTAAAAATAACAAAACAGGTTACCAACAGGGAAACCGCCTCCTTAGATAAATATTTACAGGAAATTGGCAAGGTAGACCTTATTACCGCAGATGAAGAAGTAGAATTAGCACAACGTATTAAGGCCGGTGATCAAGCCGCTCTTGAAAAACTGACTAAAGCAAACCTTCGTTTTGTTGTATCCGTTGCAAAACAATACCAAAATCAAGGTTTAACATTACCCGATTTGATTAATGAAGGTAATTTGGGATTAATTAAAGCCGCCCAACGTTTTGATGAAACTAGAGGTTTTAAATTTATTTCCTACGCAGTGTGGTGGATTCGTCAATCCATCTTACAGGCTTTGGCGGAACAATCCCGTATTGTTCGTCTTCCGCTAAATAAAATTGGTTCTATTAATAAAATAAATAAGACTTTTGCCTTTTTAGAGCAAGCTCACGAGCGTGTACCCTCCGCAGAAGAAATAGCCAAAGAACTAGATATGACAGTTGAGGACGTAAAGCAGTCCTTGAAAAATTCCGGACGTCATGTATCCATGGATGCGCCCTTAATTGATGGAGAAGATTCTAACCTATACGATGTACTGCGAAGTGGGGAATCTCCAAATCCTGATCGCGAACTATTACATGAGTCTTTACGTACTGAAATTGAAAGAGCATTGGAAACATTAACACCTAGAGAAGCCGATGTAATTCGTTTGTACTTTGGATTGGCAGGTCAGCATTCTATGACGTTGGAAGAAATAGGGGAAACTTTTGATCTTACGAGAGAAAGAGTACGACAGATTAAAGAAAAAGCAATTCGCAGATTAAAGCATACCTCCAGAAGTAAAATATTAAAGACCTATTTAGGTTAATTTCTGAATAATTTGCAGCAATACAATGCCAAATTGTAAAATTGGTAGAAAAGTTGTAATTTGTAGACGATACTAACAGTTATCATGACTGTTCGTTTTTTGATTGATGAATAAACTCCGGCTGATTACCGGAGTTTTTTGTTTTCAGAGCCTATGGGAAATTAAGCATTCCGATGTCCTTTTCTACTCGGGTATCCAAAATGCTATTTTATATGTATCTTCACCACGCTATGCCAGATGAGAATTCAAAGAAAATCCTTCAAAACAATAACCCTTTACATGGGATTACCCTCGCCGCCATATTAGAACATTTGGTAAAGGTTTATACTTGGGAAGAACTTGCCTTCAAAATAAACATCAACTGTTTTAAAAGCGATCCGTCCATAAAATCCAGTCTTACCTTTTTGCGTAAAACACCTTGGGCCAGAGAAAAAGTAGAGCAACTGTATCTTAAATCGCTTAAAAAATAGGTGTCAATGGCTTTTAATATTGTCCTTATTGAACCAGAAATTCCGATGAACACGGGTAATATTGGAAGATTGAGCCTGGCTGCGGGCGCCCATCTTCATCTGGTAAAACCATTTGGTTTTGAGCTGGATGATAATAGGGTAAAACGCGCCGGATTGGACTACTGGCAGCACCTCTCTTTATTTATTTATGACGATTGGGAAGCCTTTCTTGCCCAGCATAAGGATAAGAATCTCGTGTTCTTTTCAAGTCATGGAGAGAAAGATCACTGGTCTATTCCCTACTGTGATGGACAATTTTTTGTCTTCGGAAAAGAATCTGTGGGCTTACCCAAAGAACTCATAGAAAATCGAAAAGAAAATGTCTATAAAATTCCTTTGTTTAGCAAACACATCCGCAGTTTAAATTTAGCCAATGCCGTGGCCATTGTGGTATATGAAGGATTACGAAATATAACTGCCTGTAAGTAAGCTCTATTATTTTAACAAATTAAAGTTCGTTTCTTTATCATTTCAATGATGACCAACCCCGTATTTTATTATCTTTATGAGTAAACCAATATGCCAAAATGAATTTCAAGAACATTACCTTATTCACCATCTCACTGTGCTTCCTAGCGATTTCTTGTAAGAATGATCCTAAAACGACCCTAACAGAGGAGCAAAAAGAAATAACTTTCAACCTTCCGAATGATTTTGTTTTGGATGATTTGTATCATCCCAGTACATACGAACAGGGTTCATGGGTATCGCTGGCACAAGGTCCTGATAACACCCTTTTTGCCTGTGACCAACGAGGGAAAATTTACATAATGAAAACACCCGCCGTTGGCGAAACTCTAAATACCAAAGATGTAAAACCGCTCAATCTGGAAATTGGCGAAGCCCATGGGTTACTTTGGGCTTTTAATAGTCTTTATGTTGCCGTGAACAAACGATGGGATGATGATATTCCCGACGATCAGGAAAATGCCAGCGGTATCTACCGTCTTACGGATACGGATAATGACGGCGAACTAGACAATGTCGAGATGCTCCTTAAACTAATTGGTGAGGGCGAACATGGGCCTCATAGTTTTGTGCTAAGTCCTGACGGAAAGGAAATTTATTTTATTGCCGGAAACCATACGCTAATTCCTGAACAGGTTACAAAGAATAGTCGTTTACCGATCAATTGGGGAGAAGACAACCTTTTCGAACCCTATTTGGATGCTCGTGGGCATGCCAATGACATCAAAGCCCCTGGAGGATGGATTACCAAATTTAGCCCCGACGGGCAAAATTGGGAGTTGATATCCGCAGGGTTTAGAAACCCATTTGATATGGCGTTTAATCAGGATAATGAATTATTTGCCTATGATTCAGATATGGAATGGGATATTGGAATGCCCTGGTACCGACCAACCCGTGTTTGCCATGTTACCAGTGGCAGTGAGTTCGGCTGGCGTACCGGATCGGGAAAATGGCCCGATTACTATCCGGATAACCTTCCGGCAGTTCAGAATATGGCACAAGGCTCCCCTACCGCAGTACTTTCAGGAGCAGGGCTTAGTTTTCCCGGCAAATATAAAACAGGACTTTTTGTGACCGATTGGAGCTTCGGTACAGTATATTATATTCATCTAAAACCGGAAGGGAGCAGCTATACAGCAAATAAAGAAGAGTTTTTATCTGGCGTACCCTTACCCCTAACCGATATGATTGCCGGTGCCGATGGACATCTCTATTTTGCTACCGGAGGCCGCGGATTAGATTCCCACTTGTATCGCCTGCGTTATACCGGAAATGCAGATCAGACAGCTGTAGTAGAAACCAACACGGAGGCTGAAAATCTAAGAGCTTTACGGCAGTCCATTGAAAAATATCACAATACCATATCGAATGAGGCCATTCCTCTTGCATTTGAAAATCTGAACCATACAGACCGCTTTATTCGCTATGCATCACGGGTAGCTCTGGAACACCAACCTGTTGCAACGTGGGTAGAAACATTTTCAAAGGAAACCCAATCCGAAAAAGTGATTCAGGCAGCTATTGCTTTAGCACACCAGGGAGACAAAACAATTCAACCACAAATTATTGATAAACTTAATAGTATTGATTGGAAATCCCTTTCCGAATCACAACAAATAGACCTTACAAGAGCCTATCAGTTACTGTTTATTCGAATGGGGGAACCAAATAATGCACACAGTTCGGCTATTATTAAAAAATTGAAGCCATACTTTCCTAATGAAAGTCTGGCATTAAACCGGGAGTTAGCTCAGGTTATGTTGTTTCTAAATGCTGAAGGCACTACCAAAACCCTGGTTGATTTGCTCGAAAAGCATACAAAAGCCAATACGGCCAACAAAGACCAATACCTTTCCGAAGAAGTTACTTTGAGAAGTGAACAGTACGGACAAACCATCAGGGACGTGTTGGACAAAATGCCTCCGGGGGAAGCAATTTTTTACGGAGTCTTGCTGAGTCATGCCAATGAAGGTTGGACCAAACCGTTGCGAGAATCCTATTTTAGCTGGTTTTTTGATGTTTTGGGTGCCAAAGGGGGAATGAGTTTTAAACCATTTATGGAAAATGTAAGACAAAAAGCCATAAGTTATATTCCGGTTGCGGAAAGAGCCTACTATGAAGAATTATCCGGGGTCTATGCCCCTTCTACTACCCTGGCGGACCTTCCGCAACCTATAGGACCAGGAAAAAATTATACCGGGGAAGATATGGGAGATATTCTTTGGGGTGGTGGCCTTGCCAATTATAAAGGGAGTGTCACCGATGGAGAAAGAGCTTATCAAGCTGCGCTATGCGTGGTATGTCACAGAGTACGGGGAGAAGGCGGAGGAATGGGTCCTGACCTTACACAAGCACATACCAAATTTGGTAGCTATGATATGTTGTTTGCCGTATACAGTCCCAATGATGAAATTTCAGATCAATATGCCTTCACCCTTTTCCATCAAACCGATGGGACTAAAATAGCAGGACGAATTTTGTCTGAAGTAGGTGATTCTATTACTATTTTACCCAATCCATTCAACGAAAGTTATGCTGTAAAATTGGCAAAAAGCACCATTGAAAAGCAGGAACTATCCCCCGTTTCCCCAATGCCTCCGGGCTTATTAAACCGGTTGAACGAACAGGAAGTCCTTGACCTTTTTGCATATTTACAATCGGGAGGCGATCCAAAACACGAAATCTATACCAAAAACAAAGGTGCAAAATAAAGCAACTGGCTATTTCAATGTGTTGGTTTAATACCCCCAAAGTAGTTGTATCCCATGCTAATTTGCTAGTTTTGTACAAACTATCAGTCGTAAACCGATGAGCGAAACAAAAATAGCCCCTTCCCTATTGGCAGCGGATTTTGGCAACTTACAGCGTGATGTTGAAATGGTAAACCAAAGTGTTGCCGATTGGCACCATATTGATATTATGGACGGGGTATTTGTACCTAATATTTCATACGGTATGCCGGTAGTAGAAGTCATACACAATTATGCTACCAAACCGCTGGATGTGCATTTGATGATTGTAGATCCTGACCGCTATATTGCTACTTTTGCAGCTTTGGGCGCTGAGATTTTGACGGTGCATTACGAGGCCTGTACCCATTTACACCGTACCTTACAAGCTATAAAAGCTGCCGGAATGAAAGCGGGTGTTGCCCTTAACCCTCATACTTCTGTCAGCCTACTGGAAGATACCCTAAAAGACATTGATTTGGTATTAATTATGAGCGTTAATCCCGGTTTTGGAGGACAATCGTTCATTGAAAATACATATAGAAAAATTAAGACCTTAAAATCCATGATTATTGAACAAAAAACCAACACCTTAATAGAAGTGGATGGCGGGGTTACCGAGGCAAATGCAAAAGCATTAGTGAACGCCGGAGCCGATGTATTGGTAGCGGGTAGTTTTGTTTTTAAAAGTGCCAATCCTTTGCAAACCATTGCAGGATTGAAAGAAATTACAACCTAATGGAATCTTTTGATATTGTTATTGTGGGTGGAGGTCCCATTGGAATTGCCTGTGGTTTGGAAGCAAAAAAGAAAGGATTGACCTATCTCATACTTGAAAAAGGCCCTATTGTGAATTCCCTCTTTCATTATCCGGTGAACATGCAGTTTTTCTCTTCTTCTGAAAAATTGGAAATCGATGAAATTCCTTTTATCAGTAATGAGGCTAAACCTAAACGAAATGAAGCGTTGGAATACTATCGCAGGATTGTTACCAGCAATAAATTAAAAATTCACCTCTTTGAAGAAGTGACCAAAATTACCATAACTGATGAAGGTTTTAAAGTGGTTACTAACAAAAAATCCTATTCAGCATCAAATGTAATTATTGCAACCGGGTTTTATGATATCCCCAATCTGCTCCATATCCCCGGAGAAGACCTGCCCAAAGTTTCGCACTACTACCACGACCCACATTTTTACTCCGGCCAAAAGTTAGCGGTCATAGGAGCCAGCAATTCCGCTATTGACGCTGCTCTGGAATGTTGGAGAAAAGGGGCAGAAGTTTCTCTAATTATTCGCGGCCCCGAAGTGGGGCAACGTGTAAAATATTGGGTACGTCCCGATATTATCAACCGCATTGAGGAGGGTAGTATTAAAGCCTATTACAATGCATCTGTACTGGCTATAAAACAAGAATATATTACCATCGAAACGCCTGATGGAACTCAGGAACTTGCAAATGATTTTGTATTGGCACTTACAGGCTATAAACCCAATTTTCAGTTTTTAGAACATCTGGGGATTACTCTTTCTGATGATGAAAAACGGATACCTCAGTATAATCCTGAAACTATGGAAACCAATATTAAAGGGGTGTATTTGGCTGGTGTGATTTGCGGGGGAATGGAAACCCATAAATGGTTTATCGAAAATTCCAGAATACACGCTAAAATGATTATCACCTCCATTTTGGGCAATAAAGCTTCTTAAAACTCCATAACTGAACTGATACATGCAAACATTTTCTATCGCAATCCACGGCGGAGCCGGTACTTTAGTAAAGGGGATGATGACCCACGAAAAAGAACTGGCCTACAAAAGTGCTTTAAAAAAGGCTTTGAATGAGGGCTATGCTATGCTAGAAAAAGGAGATTCCGCTTTGGACGCTGTAACACAGGCCGTCAAAGCTCTAGAAGACTCTCCCCTTTTTAATGCCGGAAAAGGAAGTGTTTTTACTGCTAATGAAACGCATGAAATGGATGCCTCCATTATGGAGGGCAAAACCCTTAAAGCCGGAGCCGTATCCCTCATTTCAGGAATCCGAAATCCCATTGCTCTTGCACGGGATGTGATGGAAAAGAGCGAACATGTATTCCTGGCTGGTTTAGGGGCTATGGAATTTGCCAAGCAGTTGGGTTATACGTTGGAAGAAGACAGCTATTTTTATGATGCTTTTCGTCATCAACAATGGTTGGACATTAAAGATACGGATAGTTTTCAACTGGATCATTCTGTTAAAAAAGATTCAAAATTTGGTACTGTCGGGGCCGTTGCTTGCGATAAACAAGGGACTATTGCCGCAGCTACCTCAACCGGCGGGATGACCAATAAACGCTTTGGACGGGTTGGTGATAGTCCTATGATCGGAGCGGGAAACTACGCGAATAATTCCACCTGTGCCATTTCCTGTACCGGTAGCGGAGAGTATTTTATCCGGGGCGTAGTGGCCTATGATGTATCCTGTCTTATGGAATATAAAGGGATGTCATTAGAAGAAGCGGCCAACGAGGTAATCCATAAAAGGGTATTGAAAATGGGTGGTGATGGGGGACTTATTGCCGTGGATGCTCAAGGTAATATCGCCATGCCCTTTAACACCGAAGGAATGTACCGCGCACGGAAGTCTTCAAATGGCACAGCGGAAATAGCTATTTACACCTAAGACATTCCTATATAAAGGAAGCATGCACTGGTAATACGGTAATAGCTTTGGATTCAATATTAATTTGATCACCATTAGAAAGTACATGTACTACTAAATTGGTAAGGGTCATGGGTGTTCCCTCGTATAAAACGGTCTCATTATTATGTACCAAATTACTCCCATCAAAGACAATGACCATTCCAGAACCAATAACCCTGGCATTTTTGCCATCCTTGATGATGAGTCCCGTATCTTCAGACAAACCAACACCCAATAAACTTGGAAACTTTGCCACAGCTTCTGCCTGTCTTCCAAATCTGCCCCGTTGAATAAAATGGGTATCAATAACCAACTCAGGGATAAGTCCTAATCCGTGATACATTTTAACCGCTCCCTTTATGAAAGCCTCTTTACTACTACCACTGGCAATCATTTCTTGTCCCATTGCCATGGCACCGGCACTGGTTCCTGCCACAACGAAATGCTCCTCATTGCGATAGCGGTCTATTATGATTTTATGCATCAGAGTTCCCCCAATCTTATTGGTAATTTTTGACTGGTCCCCTCCTGAAAACATAACACAATTGGCTTGTCTGATTAATTCTATGTAGTTCGGTTGTTCTGCGTCCTTTCTACTTCGAATGTCCAACACATGAATATTACGGCATCCCAGTTTTTGAAATGCGTTCAAATAATTTTCCCCAACTTCCAAGGGAATACTGGAGGCGGTTGTAATAATCACAATTTTAGCTTCTACCCCGCCTGCCTCTTTCACCACATGCGCCAGAATGCCCTCCCCAATGAACTCCAGCGTATACATTTCATTTTTCTCTATTCCTTTATCTTCATTACCACCTATGGGAATCAATGTACCTTTTACCAAAGTCATTCCTTCTACTTTTCAAAGTTAATCAGTAACAAAAATAAAGGTTTTTTTTAGCGAAAATTGTATATATTTATATTCTTTCACTCAATAACCTGAAATCAATCAATATGAAAATAATAAGCATAAATGCCATGCGTGGCCCAAATTACTGGTCGGTACGTCGTCATAAACTTATTGTTATGGTTTTAGATCTTGAGGAGATGGAAGAATATCCATCTAACAAGATTGATGGGTTTAAGGAACGATTAGAAACCATGTTTCCTAGTATGTACGAACATCGATGCTCCGTTGGCACACCAGGTGGTTTTTTCGAACGCGTTGAAGAGGGAACTTGGATGGGTCATATCATAGAGCACATTGCTCTTGAAATTCAGTCTCTAGCAGGGATGGATGTGGGGTTTGGCAGAACCCGAGGTTATGGCGAACCCGGTGTATATAATGTAGTTTTTGCATATATGGAGGAAAAAGTAGGCCGTTATGCAGCGGAGGCGGCAGTTCGTATCTGCAACGCCTTAATCAAGGGGGAAAATTATGATTTGACTGAAGATATTCAGCAAATGAGGGAAATTCGGGAAGAAGAGCGTCTGGGGCCTAGTACAGGATCGATTGTAGAAGAAGCTGCCAGTAGAGGAATTCCTTGGATTCGATTGAATAAATATTCTCTATGTCAATTAGGCTACGGGGCTAACCAAAAACGGATTCAGGCCACGGTAACCAGTGAAACTAGTAGCATTGGGGTGGAACTGGCCTGTGATAAAGAAGACACCAAGTTCCTTCTGGAACAAGCCGAAGTAGAAGTACCTAGAGGTGAAATTATTAGACGGGAGAGCAGTCTTGCTGAAGCCTGCAAACATGTTGGTTTTCCCCTGGTGGTAAAACCCGTTGGAGGTAATCATGGCAGGGGTATAACGGTAAATGTTAATTCTTATGAAGTTGCCAAAGAAGCATTTAATGCCGCCAAACAAGTATCACCCGCTGTAATTATAGAAAAATACATTACAGGCGAAGATTATCGCTTATTGGTCATAGACCATGTCCTTGTAGCAGCAGCAAAACGTACCCCGGCGAATGTAGTTGGTGATGGAACTTCTACAATACAGCATTTGATTGATGAAGTAAATAAGGATCCAAGGAGGGGTTATGGTCATGAAAACGTACTTACCCAAATCACTATTAATGATTTGACAAAAACAATTATTGCGGCCAAAGGGTATACTCTGGACACCGTTCTAAAAAAAGATGAAGTTCTTATACTTAAAGATACAGCCAATCTAAGTACAGGTGGTACTGCCGAAGATGTTACCGATATTGTACATCCGGAAAACGTGGCTATGGCAGAGCGTATCTCAAAAATAATAGATCTTGATATTTGTGGTATTGACATTATGACCACAGATATTACCCAGCCACTATCTGAAACCGGAGGAGCCGTTTTAGAGGTCAATGCCGCACCGGGATTCCGAATGCATTTGGCACCGACTAAAGGACTACCACGCAATGTTGCCGCTAATGTTATTGACAAACTTTTCCCAAAGGGCGCGACTGGGAGAATTCCCATAATTGCCGTTACGGGTACCAACGGAAAGACCACCACTACGCGGTTAATTGCTCACATGGCTAAGATGAATGGGTGTCGTGTGGGGTACACCACCAGCGATGGCGTATATATTCAAAACCGGTTGTTGATGGCCGGGGATTGTACCGGACCGGCAAGTTCCGAATTTGTGTTAAAGGATCCCACTGTGAATTTTGCTGTTTTGGAATGTGCAAGGGGCGGTTTGTTGCGTGCCGGACTAGGATTTACCAAGTGTGATGTAGGGATTGTAACTAACGTAGCAGCGGATCATTTGGGGTTAAAAGGTATTCATACCATAGAACAACTAGCCAAAGTTAAAGGTGTTATTCCAGAAACCGTGATGCCGGGTGGCTATGCAATTCTCAATGCGGATGACGATCTTGTATATGAAATGCGACGAACGGTACAAGCCAATGTGGCGTTGTTTTCTATGGATGAGAATAATCCTCGAATAAAAGCTTTGCAACGTATAGGGGGTATCACAGCAATCTATGAAAATGGCTATGTTACCATTTGCAGAGGCGAGTGGAAAATGAGGGTCATGCGTGCTGCAGATATACCACTGACCTATGGCGGCAAAGCTGTGTTTATGATTCAAAACATTTTACCCGCTATTCTAGCTGCGAACGTTCAAGGCATTAGTATTGAAGATATGAAAGCAGCGCTAGAGACCTTTATCCCATCTGCTGCCCAGACCCCTGGACGCTTGAATTTATTCAAGTTTAACAATTTTAGCATTTTGTTAGATTATGCTCATAACCCTGCCGGCATGCGGGCCTTACAGAAATTTACGGATGCTTTAGAAGCAACAGTTAAAATTGGTATTATTGCCGGAATTGGAGACAGACGTTTGGAAGACAATAATGAAATGGGGAGCATAGCCGCAGAGATGTTTGATGAAATTATTATCAGACAAGACAAGCAATTACGAGGCAAAACTGAAGAGGAACTCATTAAAATGCTTCACGACGGTATAAAAATGAAAGATCCTCTCAAAAAAACTACCATTATCCCTTCAGAAAAAGAAGCCATTACTCATGCAGTAAAAAATGCAGTAAACGGATCACTTATTGTTCTCTGCAGCGACGTAATCCCTGATGCCCTGGACCTTGTCAAAAAATTTAAAGAAGAAGAGGCCAACGGAGGTATTGTTTTTCCATAATTAGCATGCTCCAGATAAGTTAGGCTAAAATTTAATAGATCAATTTTAATTTTTTAACGGGATGTCTTTAGTCAAATTATCTTATTTTCAATAATTTATACCACTATGGGGTGAATATTTTCGGGTCTTTAAAATTTGTAATTCAATTTTAATCCCTAAAATCGGAAGTTTTGTATTTTTTTAAACACTCAATTGTTTTTCTATGATACCACCAAAAAGACTTGTCTATCTACTCCTCTTTCTGTTTTTTGGAGTAGCCTTTATTACTTGTACGCCTAAAAAAACTTCGCCGGAAGAACTTCCCAAAGAATCAGAATTTATGGCACCTACTTTTCGATTAGTTGCGACTGACACCTTTTTCTTCAATAATTTTGTGGATTGCAACATGGCTGAAGTTTGGGTAGGAGATACGCTCCGGATCTTCCCCGGAAAGTACGGTGAAGATCCCGTTTGGGGTTTTGCCGAGGACCTCAAGTTTGCAAGTGGCATGAACGCTGACGAAGTCTTTAGTACCCCTGCTTCTGATTATATTGCTCCAAAACTAACGGTAAATGCCCCAGTAGGAACAACCGGCTTGCATGGTGCGGTTTGGTTTGAGACCGTTTATCAGGACAAAAAAGATGAAAGTGGTCGCACATTATTTGCCATCTATCATAATGAAAATTATCCGGAAACTTTACCTTACGATGCCGCAACCGGTGAAGGGTATATAGATAAAGATTGGCCTTTAGGATTAACCGATAGGATTACCCCTGCTGCGGTTTGCCGTATTGGGGTGATGAAATCCACCGACGGCGGTTGGAGTTGGGAAAACAAAGGGCTTTTTTTAGAGGACAAACAACCCCGTATGATTTTGAAACCTCATAATACTTCTAAAACTTTTGCGGGTGGGGTTGGCGATCCTTCCGCAGTTGCAGTAGGCGAATACCTCTATTTGTTTTACGGCGAATACGGTTATCCCGGCACCTACGATCCTGAAACTTATGACCCCCTTAAAGAATGGGGCGGTCAATGTATCAGCATTGCAAGAATCCGTATAGCGGATCTGGATAATCCTCAGGGAAAAGCTAAAAGATGGGACGGTCAAGGATTTAAGGCAGACTGGGATGGAATTGGGAAGCCTGTTTCATCCTTGCAAATGCCTCCGGAAGAAGGTGGAGGTCCCGCTTCTTCTCCGCAAGGTGGTTTCTTTTGGGGACCTTCAGTGAGTTGGAATACGGCACTGAACTGTTGGGTAATGTTGATGGGAAAAGTTACTGGGCAATCCTGGGTGGGAGATAGTTTATATATTTCTTTTAACCCTCATGAAGATTTGGGCGAAGGAAATAATTCTCAGTCCTGGACCAAGCCCAAATTACTGGTGCAAAAGCAGGGCCATGTACTTTGGTACCCTTCTTTACAACCTTTAAATACTCCGGAAGATATCGCCAATAAATATACCAGTCTTCGATTAGGAAAACAAGCAAGACTATTTTTTAAATATTCCGATTTAGGAACATATATGTCAGAATATATTGTAGAATTTGAACCCTAGTACTCGGTTAACTGTGAACAAGTTCGGGTTTGATAAGTGCTTCTTTTATCTCGCCGCCGCATTCCGAATTTTGACCAGCGTATGAAAAAATCTGGAGGTGTTCCTTGCAGGAAGTAGGTCTTTTGGAAACTGGCCGGATGGTGGTCGTCCATTGATAATATGCCAAATTATAAAAGCTTCAAAGGGATTAACCGCTATTAGTTCCATATCCTCTTTGGAGGACCAGATGGGTAAATCCTGATTTTCATTAATAGGAGTATCTGTAAACACCACAGAAAACCGAAGATTTTCAGTTAAAGGAATTTCTTTAAATGGATTTTGTACCAGAATAGCGTCCAATTCCGTGATTGTGCGGAGAAATACCGGGACTTGAAAACCAAGGACTTCCAGTAGACGTTCTTCAAGGGTTTTAGCCAACACATTTCGATCCTTTCTATCTGTATCAAAAAATAAATTTCCGCTTGCAATATAGGATGATACGTTGCTTAGTCCTATTTCCTTAAACACATCCCGTAATTGATCCATTTTAACCACATGACCACCCACATTAATACCCCGAAGAAACGCTATATATCTTTCTGACATGATTATTTTTCGTATAGAATAAGTTCATTGCTATTTCAATCTTTGAAATTCCAATTTTTTTGAATAAACAACAAATAAAATTTCAGTTCAGATTTTTATAGAAGTATACAAAGTATTCCGACTTATCTCAGAATTCCCAACCTACATGTCTGAAACCCATTGAAAATTAACAGGAAACCACTTGATTGAGGTTGTTTTTCCATTGGATGTCATTTCCTGCTTGATAAAAACCTGGTTGTCTTCTGAAAATACATGTTGCGTTTTAATAACATTATGACAGATACCACGAAGTGCTTTGTCTTTCATGTTAAAGGTTCTTTTTGTAGCGATTTCTGCCCATGTTAAATACACCTACCTTGATCCCAACCCCTGCAGAGAATCCGTTTATTCGCTTAATGGGGTCGAAACCGCCAGTATCATTTACTGTGCTAGTAATACGGTATCGCATTCCCGCTTCTAATTGCAAATATCTGGAAACATTGAACAAGGCATTTACTCCGGGTTCAATAATAAAAAAGGCTTGTGCGTTATCTTCAAATTCCTGTTCATCAAAGTCATCTTTATTAAAGTTGTCATCAATATACCCCATGCCCCCTGCTCCTATCATCAAGGGAAAAGAAAGGCTTACGAGTGATTTACTAAAAAAAATAGGTTCTAAATGTAAACCCCCATAGCCACCAATAAGATCTTCATCGTATGCCGATAAACCCCTGTAAATATTTTGGTCCGAATAAAAAAACGTACCTGTTAGTCCAATTTCAAACTGCTGATTTGCTACATAGGCTATTTTCAATCCTGTAAAAAAAGTGTCTTTGTTCTCTATTTCCCCATAATGCATGGTTAATCCCAAATACACCCCATGCACCACATTGTTACGATCATTAAATTCTAAATAATCTGCTTCATTTTCCTGTGCTTTTAGCATACCGCCCGTTCCCAAAATGAGAAGAAGCAAAATTGAAATTCGATTTTTCATGTTTTAATTGTGATTATTGATTGATGTTCTGACTAAAGACAACACACTAAAGGAATGGTTGCATTTATTTTTGATTTTTTTGGATAAACTTAAAACTCCTTTAATAAAATGACTCCCTTTTCACCTGTTATGGAAATGTCACCTTCGGTATTGGAACCGTACACCGCTTTAATCTCACGTATCTTTTTTCCTTTGTCCAACAGTTTGGATTCCACTTTGTCAAAGGATTTTGGAAGTCGTAGCAGACCTTCTTGTAGGGTAGCGTTGAATTTGAATGAAAAATCCTTAATATTTAAAACGATTTCTGAGGATTGCTGATGAAGGTTTATGTTGGCATTGGTACCGCTGATACGCGACACGTTAAATTCCGATATTTTCATATCCAGATCCATTTTATCTCCAATCTCTACTAACAACATGTTAGTAAACTCCAGGTTACCCCGTAGCGAACCCACTTTTTGAATATCAATTTTGTCCTTACTAGAATACAACTCTAGCGATGCCACTTCCTCAATCGCTATTGTAGAACCACTGGTGGTTAGTCTTAAGTCCTGAGTTTTGTTAAGTGAAACACCGCCATTTTTTAAGCGAATGTTAGCATAATTAATGTTTTTAGCTTTTAGTTTGCCAAACTTCAAATCAACATCTGCGTTTTTCAAGTCTTCGTTGATCCAAATATCACCATGTTGAATGTCTACCCGTAATTTTCCGGTCCAATCCCCCAGTATAACATCACCAAACTTATTATTGATGACTAATTCGGCATTTGAAGGTAGGTAAATAGTATAATTAATCTGAATGTTACTACGGTCAAAGTCGAACGGATTGGCCTTGCTAAAATATTCCGATAGAAACCCACTTTTCTTCTCACTAATTTCTGTAGTAATACGAATATAAGCGTTCATTACCTTAATATCCGGTCTGATCCGTTCCAAAAGGCTTTCCGCATTCTCCTTTTTTTTGTGTGTTGTGGTAATATCAACAGTAATTGCAATAGTATTTTTTGACCATCCATGAATGGTTATATCTCCATATTTATTGTTTATTTCCAGTTCGCCCGCATCAGACATTTTGTAGCTTTCTGATATCGTTTTTGACACTTTTTCCTGAGCCATCATGGTGTGGGAAAACAAGGCAAGGGTTATACCTAATAACAGGTTTTTATAAATCGTATCCATAATCGTCATGTATCAGTTTTGAATCATTTATCAACTGCAATAAGTTTTCAATAAGCTCAATTCTTTTTTTGTAGTTGCTAACAATCGCTTCCATAACACGCTCATCCCCCAAATTTTTGCCCATCTCCAGTCGTAAAGTTTCATATTCCTCGTCCAACTCGTCCATAAAGGATAAAAACTGATCTTTATCCTCTTGAGAAAGCTTGGGATGGTTTTTTACTAATTCTACATGATGCTGCACCAAGTTACCGTAATGCATGTCTATATCCTGAAGCTCCCTGGAAACAAAGCCATCCTGCTGGTCACCGCTATTGCCTCCCAATGTCAAAATCCCAATTAAGGTAGCCAGGCCAAACAAAATGATAACGCTGGCTGCCACACGGAAAACTGTAGATTTCCAAAATGGGATTACTTTTGGTTTGGACCTGTCCAACTCCAGTTCAATGTTAGCCCATAGCTTTGCCCTATCGGCCTTATGTTCTTCAAAGGACGCTTTATTTTCCCTGATGTATTTTTCAAAATTGTCCATTATAATGTTTCTATAATTTCAAGTAATTTTTTCTTCGCCCTATGGTACTGCGACTTGGAAGTTGATGTAGAAATTCCAAGTACTTCTCCGATCTCTTCGTGATCGTAACCTTCTATTAAGTACAGGTTTATTATCTGCTGGTAACCCGATGGGAGTTTTTTAATTCCCGTTTTAACCTTTAGGATATCCACGGCATCAATGGTATCTATCGGTTCTTCTGTAATATGATATTCCTCATCTTCCATGGAGACCATAGGAAGCTTCTTGGATTTTAAATGATTGATGCTTTTATTAATGACAATTCGTTTTAACCATGATCCAAAGGTGCTTTCATATCTAAAATTTGCAAGATTCCTAAACGCCTCTACAAAACTGTCCTGAACCATATCTTCTGCATCCTCTTTACTACCTAACATTCGCATACTTACATTGTACATGGCATCCACGTACATTTCATATAAGCGAAACTGCGAGTTTCTATCACCCAACTTGCTTTTTTCTACAAGCTCCTGATGTGTAAATCGGATATTGGTTTCCAACTAGGTAAAAATGGTTTTAAAGCTCTTGTCAGTATAAGTTTCATTCTTAAAGACAAGTAAA
>JBGTEN010000321.1:0-10897 GCA_041747755.1 Arenibacter sp.
GCTACCGGAAAAGTAGTTTGGAGTATTCAAAACGCAGGAGAATCGGGAAAATCCATTTTAATCCCAGCTAGTATTGGCTTACTACTTTGTTGTGGGCTAATCTATTTCGGATTTAAGCGATTGGAAAAAAAATGATACCCTGTTCATATGGTTTATGATATGGTCTTTTTTAATTACAATCTCCAAACAGCAATAGTAATAGATATGATCAACCAACCCTCCTAAATGAAAAATTTCCCTAATGCGTTTGTAATTATCATTACTGCTATTCTTATCGGATGGATTCTTACTTTTATTATTCCAAAAGGCTCTTATGACAGAGAAGCTATCGCCGGAACGGAACGAACTACGGTTGTCCCCAATTCCTATCAACAAAATGATGCCCCTAACCTCAAAGTATTTGACTTGCTGCTGGCTGTACCTCGGGGAATTACCAATCGGGCAGATTTAATTGTTTTAATCTTAATCTTAGGAGGATGTTTCTATGTCATTGAAAAGACCGGAGCTCTAAATCAAGGCCTAAATCAGTTAATCATAGTACTACACGGAAAAGAGTCCCTTGCGCTGATAATTCTTTCGGTTCTTTTCCTCACAGCGGGGGCGACTATTGCACTACAGGAAGAAATTATAGCAATGACGCCCATTCTTATTCTATTCGGACGTAATTTAGGATACAACGCCTTCACCATTGTGTATGCGAGCTTTGGGTCAGCGGCGGTTGGTAGTGCTTTTAGTCCCTCTAACCCCTTTGGAGTGATCATAGCGCAAAAAGAAGCTGAACTTGAACTCCTTTCCGGTTCCCAATTCCGGTTAGTAGTTTTAGTTATTGCGGCCATTGTCTGGATAGCTTATGTTGTGCGTTACGCCCGTAAAAACCCTATTGAGAAAACAATGAAAACCTTAGAAGTAGACAGACTAACCCCTAGAAACAAAATTATTTTGCTCTTACTTGCAGTAACTTTTATACTGGTCACCTATGGTCTGGTAACCATGGGTTGGGGGTTCCATGAAATGTCGGCCTGCTTCTTTGCGCTGGGAATTAGTAGCGGACTTATAGCAAATCTGGGGCTTAATAAAACCACAGATTTTTATTCAGATGGTTTTAAAGAAATGGTTTTTGCCGCAATGATTATAGGCCTTGCAGAAAGTATTACCTTAATTCTGAGCGAAGGAATGATAGTTGATACTATTATTTACGGACTTTTTGGGCCGTTACAAAACCTTACGCCCGGCATTTCTGCGGTTTTAATGATGATTTCCCATTGCATATTACATTTTCCAATTCCCAGTTTTTCAGGACAAGCGGTACTCACCATGCCTATACTAACCCCGCTTGCTGATTTGATTGGACTTTCAAGACAAGTTTGTGTTCTGGCGTATCAATATGGTGCTATTATGATGGATGTTATTGTACCTACTAACGGAGCGCTAATGGCAGTAATTGCGCTGGGTGGTATCTCTTACAATAAGTGGTTAAAGTTTATTGTAAAACCAGCCCTGATTATGTTGTTGATTGGTGCAGTCGCCATTCTAATTGCCGTGGAAATTGGATACAATTAAATGAAACTGAATTCTTTGATGAAACTACTAACTTGGAACTGTAACGGAGCATTTCGAAAAAAATATAACTACCTACAAGAGTTTGGGGCTGACATAATTATAATTCAAGAATGTGAAAACCCCCAAATAACAAATGATAAAACATATAGAGATTGGGCAAAAAATTATATCTGGACTGGTGAGAATAAGAATAAAGGACTTGGAGTTTTTGCAACTGACAATGTTAAAATTGAAAATCTCAATTGGGACTCGAATGGCTTAAAGTACTTCATTGCTTGCAAAGTCAATAATGACTTTAACTTAATTGCAACTTGGTGTCATGGGGCAAACTCACCGACCTTTGGATACATCGGACAACTTTGGAAGTACTTACAAATACATAAGACAAACCTTAATAAGTGTATTATTGCAGGGGACTTTAATAGTAATGTAATTTGGGATCGGTGGGACAGATGGTGGAACCATAGTGACGTTGTAAAAGAACTCAAGGAGTTGAAAATTGAAAGTCTTTACCATCTACAGCACAAAGAAGAAGAATCAGGAAAGGAATTACAGCCGACATTTTTTTTGCACAGGAATTTGTTGAAGGCTTATCATATTGACTATATTTTTGCTAGCGACGACTTTATTAGCACTCTTATGCAGATATCAATCGGAAAGTATGATAAATGGATTGCAAAGAGTGATCACATGCCAGTGTTCTGTAAACTATCATCGGATTGAAACAAGATTTGTATTAATAAATGTTGAAAAATCGCCGTTTTTGAATCAAAAAACAGAACGGGTTCAGTCAAAAGAATTAAAACCAAAGCGATACCTTCGCTTTGACCAATAGATTTAGCTACAGTAACTCACTTATTATGTTATAACTATTAGTCCAAATCGTATAACCAAAATCCCTTAAGTTAATGGTACTTTCCCCCCCGCTACTCTTAAGCCTTAAAAATGAGGATTAAACGCTTAATAATTTTATCATGGAGCAACACGGTAACCCCAAAAATACGCCATCAGACAATAGTGATTTTCAAAAAAAGGTATGGATAACCGCTGCCATTTTTGCTTTTACGATAATACTATTTTTGCTTATAGGTTTTACTTTCAATGTTTTATTATTAGTGTTGGCAGGGAGCCTAATCGCTATATTTTTTAGAGCCTTAAGTTCCAAAATTCAACGTAAAACAAAATGGAAAGAAGGTATTTGTGTTGCCATTTCCATCATCAGCACATTTATTATAATTACCGCGTTATTCTGGCTGATTGGTGCAAAAGTTCAGTCGCAAATGGCCGAATTAATAGAAACGCTTCCAAAAACAATTGAGAAGGCCAAAGAATCGCTGGACACTAGTGCAACCGGTAAAAAAATTCTTGAGCAAGTAGCTTCAAAAGACTCAATGGAAAAAGCTCAGGGATTTTTACAGCAATTTTTTCAATCAACATTTGGTGTTTTAGGCGATTTATATGTTGTATTATTTATAGGAATATTTTTTACCATCTCACCTAAAACCTATATCAACGGCTTTGTACAAATAATACCGGTAAAAGGGCAAGATAAAGCGCAGCAGGTATTAGATACTTTAGGGGAACAACTCCGCAAATGGTTGAAAGGAACCTTATTTTCCATGTTTGTGGTTTTTGTATTAACAGCTATTGGATTGGCTATTATTGGCATCCCGCTTTGGCTTGTATTAGCCCTGCTTGCCGGGCTTATTAGTTTTATTCCAAACTTTGGCCCCTTGCTGGCGCTAATCCCTGCCGTTTTGGTGGGACTTATGGATAGCCCGCAAACGGCATTATTAATATTAGGTCTGTACATCTTGATACAGTTTATAGAAAGTAATTTTATCACCACAGCTATTCAAAAAAAATTAATAAATATGCCGCCTGCGCTTATTTTGATTGCACAATTATTCATGGGAGCTTTAACCGGTGCATGGGGATTAATTTTGGCTCTTCCTGTAATTCTTATAATTATTGTACTGGTGCAGGAACTATACATTAAAAGAAGGAGTACCTCTCCAGAACAAGAGATTGTTAAAGAGAATTGAGGCTTTAAAAAAATCATTACAAATTAAAATCACTATGAGAACTTCAGAAGATGAAGAATTAGAGGACATTAAAAGAGATGAGAAAGTAAAAAGGGCCTTGAGCGAAAATTCCGTTTCTGTAAAAAATGAGAGCGCTATTGTCTTAAAAAAGGAAGCTCCTGTATTAGGAATAACCACCATCATCTTTTTACTATGTGGTACCCTTTATTTTCTTTTAGGTTGGAAACGTATCCCCATTCCCGGTGATTATATTCCGCTTGCGCAAAAAATAGTGCTCGCCGTAATGTTAATTTCTTTAGTGCTACTGGCAAGCAGATTGATTAAAAAAATAGTTAACCGCAAACTAGAAAACAAAACCACAATATTTAATTTTAACCGCGTTGCGGATTTGTTCGCTACGCTACTTATTATTGGCATTATCCTTTCCCTACTTTTTGCTAACTGGTATGCCGCAATGGTTTCTTTTGGAATTGTATCTCTTATTCTCGGCTTTGCTTTACAGAATTTAATTACCAGTTTTTTTGGCTGGCTATATATCCTTATCCGTAAACCTTATGAAATTGGAGACCGTATACGCATTGGCAACGTATACGGCGATATCATAAATGTGAGCTACATAGATACAACTCTTTGGGAATTTAACGGCGACTACCTCTCTGGTGACCATCCCAGTGGCCGTATCATTAGATTTACCAATTCCAAAGTATTTAGTGAATATGTATATAATTATTCATGGCCATTATTCCCATTTATCTGGAATGAACTTAGCTTTTTTATCTCTTATAACAGCGATTTTAAATTTACCAGCGACACTGTAAAACGGATTGTTGAAACGGAAATTGGTGAAGCAATGGTTAGACGGGTAAAGCGCTTTAAAACTATTTTATCTGATACTCCCGTTGACGAACTTGACGTAAATGAATATCCATCTGTTATTTTAAGAGCTCATAATAATACATGGGTAGAAGTCATGGTGCGCTATCTGGTAGAGCCAAAAAATTCGGGCAGGGTAAAGAAGAGGCTGTTTGAAGCCGTAATGGAAGAACTAAAGAAAAATCCGGAAAAAGTATTCTTTCCAAATACTACTATTCGGAGCTGACCTGAAAGGTTTTCAACCCTGAAACAATTTCTGTATTGATGCTCACTGTAATCTTTGACATATCCTTGTGAGTAGTTAGTAAAAAAAATGATGTTAGAGCAAACATGAGTTTTATATATAAAAAAGAATTTGGAAGATTCTTCTGACAAAAGCAAAAGATATAAAATTTATTGTTAATTATATTAAGTACCTTTGTAGAAGCGTGTTAAACAAAGAATCCCTTACTGTCATAGACTAAATCCTTACTAAAAAACGTTATGGATTAACTTAAAAGAAAAAATCGGATAAGTTAAATAGTGTAAATTAAAAATTGCTTTTCTAAATCAAGCAAATTTGGACAAGCGACACCATGTACGTCGCATATAAAGAATTTAATAACTTGATGAAATGCAAAAAGCGAGTGGATCTGCCATTGCCACAAAGGACGTTGTCTTTCAAACTCAAGAAAACATAAAAAGATAAGGTTAGTTCAAACCAAACCTAAAAACTCGAAATTGATTCTCACAAAGCTGATTTCATTCGAACTATTGTTTATTTATGCAAAAACTAAATAAAAATTTTAACTACTGGTGGGACATTTATGCAAAGCATGTTCAGGACGTAGTTCTAAATAATAAAGCTGACTGCCCTGAAGAAGTTTCCTATTGGCGAAATGCTGTTTTCTGTAATATTCTTACGTATCTAACCCCCTTAAGTTTAATTGCACTTATACCAAGTGTTATTATGGCCTTTACAAATGGGGTTATTGTAATTGGCATTGCAGATTTATTCGCCTTTTTTGTAATACTTCTTATAACTGTAAGTCCCGGGATAAAAATCGAAGTACGGAAAGCCATTTTTATTAGCATACTTTTCTGTTTATCTGTCACCCTACTCTACTTTTTGCCATTACCGGGACCTGGACTTTTGTTTGCACTTGCAGTTACCATTCTCTCTTCCCTAGTATATTCTTCTGCTGCCGCCTATATTTCGTCCTGGGCAAACACAATAGTTTGCGGTTTTTTTGCACTATTTATTCATTTCGGCAATGAGTCTACAGTTTCTTCTGTATATAGTATGGGTTCATGGATTGCAGTATCATCAAATTTGGTTTTACTTAGTTTTGCTTTTTCAAAATGTTTAGATCTACTACTTGCAGGATTAACTGCATCGTTGCAAGAAAATAAAATTTCCAAAGCTAAACTGGAAAGAGCAAATCGTCTATACCAGTTCATCAGCCAAATTAACCAAACTATTGTTCACATAAAAGATGCAGACACACTTTTCCGTAAATCTTGCGAGATTGCCCTGGAGTTCGGGAAATATCAAATGGCTTGGATAGGAAGCTTTGACACAGCTCAAAAAAAGATAGTGCTTCTAAACTCATGCGGTGTATCTGAACAAGACATTAAAGTATTAACCAATTTACCGTATGAAACTAATAGTCCAGAGGAGTATGTATTGCGCACTGGCAAATATTTCCTATGCAACACACTTGAGCACTCACTTGAAATAAATAGCCGCAAACGTTACGCTGAAAAACTTAATATTGGATCCTTTATCATCTTGCCAATAAAAAAGTCGGGCAGCGTTTTTGGTACGTTTAACCTTTGTGCCACAGAATATAATTATTTTGACCAAGATGATATTAAATTGCTTAAAGAAGTAACTGGTGATATCTCTTTTGCGTTAGACCTATTTGAAAAGGCAGAAAGACATCAGGAAGCCGAAATAGAATTGCAAAAAAACTTTGCCAAATTAGAAGCAGCCTCCAAAGAGCAGTCAGCAATTCTAAACACCTTACCCGCAAGCATTGCTTTACTTGACAATGAAGGAAAAGTTCTCAAAATTAATGATGAATGGATACAATTCGGTAAAGCGAACGACTTGCACCATTCTTATGAGCATATTGGTAAAAACTACATTGAAATATCTGAAAAATCCTCAGGCAGAGATTCCAAAGACGGTAAGCGAATGGCAAAGGGTTTAAAGAAGATATTGAGTGGGTCTGGGGAATATTTTACAATGGAATACCCTTGCGATTCACTAACTGAAAAGCGATGGTATAAAGTAGAAGTTAGGCCTTATAAAAGCCTTCATCAGAATGGTGCAGTTGTGATGCACATTAATATAACCGAGCGTAAAAAAGCAGAGGCCGAGATGCTACTGCTTATTAACAATACTGAGGAGTCTTTTATACTGCTTGATAGTAATCTTCAAATCGTATTTTTTAACAACCAATTTAGAAATTTATACAAAAAGTACTTTGGATTGGAAATACAAAAGGGTGTTTCAATCTTAGATTACGCTCAGCCGGAAAGAAAAGAAATGGTTGCCTCGATTTATAAAAAAGTATTGGAAGGGAATGTTGAAGAGTCAGAAATTATTATTGCCGATTTAAATGATACAACCAGCTATTTTTCCCTTAAATACAGCCCTGCAAGAGATGAATCCGGAACTATTTTTGGCGCGTTTGTAACCGCTGTAAATATTACAGAAAAAAAGAAAGCAGAGGAGCAGAAAGAATTTGAACGAAGAGATAAAGAAGCGCTTATTAATAGTATTGATGATTTGATATGGAGTATTTCTACTGATTTTAAACTAATAGCGGCCAACAATGCATTTGTTAAAGAAATGAAAGAATATACCGGTGTTGACATTAAGCAGGGTGATGACTTCATAAGTCTGAATGTTATTCCGGATGCGTCTTTAAGAGATTGGGAAGAATTATATCAAAGAGCCCTTTTAGGAGAGTCATTTAAAACTGAAATTTACAATGCACATTCTGATATGGGACCCGAATCGTGGATTGAGGCAAGCTTTAGTCCTATCATTGTTAATGAGCAAGTTGCCGGTATTGCATGCTATTCCAGAAATATAACAGAGCGAAAAACTGCGGAACTGGAAAGGGCAAAAATCACAAACGACTTGATACAGCGTAATCGTGATTTGGAACAATTTACATTTATCATTTCTCACAACCTGCGTGCACCCACAGCAAATATTATTGGTCTCACAGAATTCTTGCAGAATGAAATATTAACCCCACAAGAGCAAAAAGAATTTCTGAATGCGCTTGCATCATCTGCCTTGGGCTTGGATACCATCATTAAAGATATTAACTCCATACTTCAAGTAAAGCTCGAAGTCAACGAAAAAAAGGAAATTATATCTTTTTCGAAATTGATAAATGAGCTGCTTTTAAGTCACAGTAGTCTTATTGACAAACATCAGGTGCTCATCAAATCCGATTTTTCAGAAGTGGACGAAATCTTTTCCCTAAAAGTATATCTGCACAGCATTTTTTACAATCTAATAAGTAATGGTATAAAATATAGTAAGCCGGATGAACAATCCCTGATTGAAATTAAAAGCAAGAAGGAAAACGGTAAAATAATTCTTACATTTACGGATAATGGCTTAGGCATTGACTTAACAACAAAGGGCGATAAAATATTTGGACTTTACAAAAGATTTCACACGCATGTAGAAGGCAAAGGCATGGGCTTATTTATGGTTAAAACGCAAGTAGAGGCCATTGGCGGAACAATAACCGTTGCAAGTGAAATCAATAAAGGAACAGAGTTTACAATTACTTTTGAAAACTAAAATATTATAAAAATGAGAAAATTGGCGAAACGATTTATACTAGTTGATGATGATCCCCTCACCAATTTACTTACCAAAAAAATAATAGAAAGAAATCTCGGAGAAGTAGAAGTAAAGGACTTTGATGCTCCCGAGTTGGCATTGGAATATATTGTAACTGAATTCGAGCATAAAAAGTTCGCAGATAAAACGATACTTTTTTTAGATATTAATATGCCCACGCTAACAGGATGGGAATTTTTGGAGAAATACGAAACCTTTTCAACGCCGATAAAAAATCAATTCAATATCTACATTCTTTCTTCTTCCATTGACCCTATGGATATTGAACGTGCCAAGCTAAATCCTTTGGTAATCGATTTTATCGAAAAGCCAATTAAAATCGATTTTCTTTTAAATACGTTTTTGGCGTGATAAGCTTCTGCATTTATAAAGAACGTACTACAGAAGTAATCAGAAACAGAATACAATGAAATAGAAGTCTTAATACCAACTCTATTCCTAATAGTTCTTTTTTATAAAAAAGACACCTAGACATAAAGCCTCTTACCATTCCTGTTAGAATTATTTCGCCAGCCCCTTGCAAATTGTTTTTTGTTTTAAACCATTGACAAATATTTAAGTCAAACCGAGATAAACAATTAAACTAAACACTAAGTATGGAAAATCGAAAAACCCCATTCTCTTTTCAAGTTAGAGTAATACACAGATATTTGGGCTATTTTTTATCGGGAGTAATGACAGTATATGCCTTGAGTGGGATTGTAATGATATTTAGGGAAACTAACTTCTTAAAAAGTGAAGTTGTTTTGGAACAACAGCTTGAGCCAAATTTGACAATCGGTGAATTAAGTCCTAAACTACGGATGGCAGTAAAAATTGATAGAGAAGAAGATGATATTGTATATTTTAAGGATGGCAATTATAACCAGAAAACAGGAGTTGCTAAGGTAAAAAAAATGAAGCTTCCATTTGTTCTTGAAAAAATGGAGAAACTACATAAAGCAACAACGAATAGCCCATTGTATTTTTTAAATATCTTCTTTGGTCTTTCTTTATTGTTTTTTGTTTTATCAGCATTTTGGATGTATACCCCAAAAATGCCTGTTTTCAAAAAAGGGATGTACTTCGCTTTTGGAGGAGTTTTGTTAACTTTAATCCTTTTATTTGTATAAGACAGATTTTATGCAGGAGTCTATCCATACTTTAAAAATGGTCTAAAATCAGTTAATTAATTGCTTGGGCTCCCCTCGACTGGCTCAGGCTAAACTTCTCACCCACTCGGGACCACAAAAAAACCCATCACTTTCGTGACGGGTTTTTTCTCCACTATTCAGGAAAAGAGAATTTGCTAAAGGAAATTATAAATGCTTTTAAGTTGTGTTTCCGGTGAAACAACCGAAATATACACCCATGTATCTACCAAAATGTTTAAAACCATTAAGTATCCATTAGTTTAGCGGTCAACAATAAGAATATAAGAAGGCTAAGTTCATATTATTAAGTTGTAAGACATTCAAATAAAAATTAATCAAATTAAACAAATGAGAATTATTAAAACTACCCTATTATTTTTTGTGATTTTAACGTTGACAAATTGCGCTTCTGGATATAAAATGATTGAACCAAAATCCATTAATTATATTTCAACTAATGAATCAAATGGTGTAAAACTTGAATATAAATATGATTTACTCGATAAAAAATATGAAAAAAAAGAACTAAAAAAAGACGTTAAGCTTGTTGCTATTAAAATAACCAATAACTCCGGCAATGATATAATGTTCGGAAGAGATGCTAAATTGACATATGAAAATGGAAATGAAATTTTTGTAATGGAAAATGAAAAAGTTTTTAAAGCTTTAAAACAAAGTCCAGCTTCCTATTTATGGTACCTCCTTTTAACACCGGTAAACTTATATATAACAAAAACCAATTCAAACGGTTATCAGGAAAACACCAGCTCTATACCTATCGGACTTGTTTTAGGACCGGTTTTAAGCGGAGGAAATATGATAGCTGCCAGTTCTGCCAATAAAAAATTCCATACGGAAATGTTAGACTACAACATTTACGGCACTATTATAAAAAATGGAGAAACCACATATGGGTTGATTGGAATAAAAGCTGATTCGTTCGATTCATTGATCATAAAAGTTGAGTGAAACGTGAAACACAGCTAACCGATTTACTGGCATAGCGCCATAACTGAACTACAAGATTAGGACGATATACTTTAAAAATCATGACCACAAAACGCCCCTCTAAACCCGTTTTGTGGTCATTGCATAATTGGAACAGGATAAACTTCTTGCCCACTCGGTCCACAAAAAAACCCATCACTTTCGTGACGGGTTTTTGCGCCGCTGCCTCTGGCGGACTCCAACCAATTTCAGTTTCACGCTGGTTTCACCCCTACCAAAAAAGAAAGGCCTCGCATTTCTGCGAAGCCTTTGCTACAAGTAGCTCCCCCTCTTGGGCTCGAACCAAGGACCCTCTGATTAACAGCGCCACTATTTGTCTTTTCATTTGTTTTCATTTTTCTTCAATCTCTGGAAACCCTTGTATTTATTGACTTTTTGTTTTTACTTGGTTTCATGCGTTT
>JBGTEN010000322.1:0-3434 GCA_041747755.1 Arenibacter sp.
CCGGAAATCACGCCCTTATTGTGGAGGTATTGGAACAGCCTTATTTTGATCCCAACTGGCACTTTCATCCGGAATACCAGCTATTTATGGTTTTGGAAGGGAGTGGCACCCGGTTTATAGGGGATCATGTAAAACAATTTAGAAAAGGAGAAATTACGTTTTCCGGACCCAACCTGCCTCATTTGTGGCGAAGTGACCATGATGAAACCACCGTTGCAAAAGGGATTGTTGTCTATTTCGGAGGGAATCTCATCAGTGAAAACCTAATGCAAAAAGAGGAGATGATACAACTCAGACAACTATTTAAAAGAAGTTTTAGAGGCATGGACATTACTGGAACAACAGCACAAAAAGTAGGTGCGTTGCTCAAAAACTTAATTCACCTCAATGGATTTGACCGTGTTGTAGAATTATTGCAAATCTTAAATCTCTTGGCTAAATCCAGAGAATATGCGCTCTTAGCCAGTCCCGGTTATACCAATACCCTAAAAGAAGGAGATACAGACCGCATGAACAAAGTATATGCCTACGTCATGAAACATTTTAACGAAAAAATCAGTGTTTCTGAATTGGCAGCACTCACCAATATGACACCTACCTCATTTAGTCGGTATTTTAAGAATCATGCCAATAAAACCTTTTCGGAATTCTTAAGCGAAATTCGTATTGGTCATGCTTGTAAGCTATTAATTGATAAAAAAAGAAACAGTTCTCAAGCTTGTTATGAAAGTGGTTTTCAAACCTTATCCAATTTTAACCGGCAATTTAAGACGGTAATGAAGCGGACGCCAACGGCGTATCAAAAGGAGTATATGATGAAGTAAATCCTTACAATATAACCTCAAAATAAGCGTTGAAACACTTAGATGAATCATACGCCACACAAACCTATTTTCCCGTTTTTAACACAAACCCTCTAACCTATATTCTTGATGAAGTACATGCTATTGTTGTTATCATTGGGTTGCATAACATCATCTATTGCTCAGGGCTACAAAAAAATTACAATTCATAAAACGGACGGGGATGTAATCCTGTGTTATGTTAAAAATTTTAGAGTTGACAAAAAGCCCGAACCACTTTGGTATTCCTTCGAAAAAGGGGGTAAAGTAGAAATAATGAGCTTAGCATCTATAGCTAAAATTCAGCACAAGGGACAAATTTTTATTTTCACTAAAGTAGAATTTGACAATACAACAACCGATATAAATAAACTTGAAGGGTTAGGTAAGAGGAGCTGGAATAGGTTTTTCTTTTTAGAGGAAAGCGCGCTTTATCTTCAGTTACTTGTAGATGGAGAGATTCCACTATACAAAAGTTTCTTTAACGGTATTACTAAATTTTTCATTGAAAATAAGGATGGTGTAATAATTCCTTTGCTTTACAAAAAATATTTTATACCTAGACCTCTTGACCACATTGGGCCAAATTTTGCTAAAGAGAATAACTTTTATCAGCAGCAGCTTTTAAATGAGGCCCCATGTCAAGATTTGAATGGAAAAATGGATTTTCCGGATTACAGTGAATTCGGTCTTATTAATTATTTTAAACGGGTGAAAGAAGGAAAGTGTAATTGAAAGGGCAGTCTAAACTATTCTTGAGCCCAAAAAAGGGTCTAGCAATTATATAAATATTTACGAAAATTATATAACATCGCGACTTGGGTAAGACTCTAGATTTGAATTTCAAAAAGATTAGAAGTCCAATAGTTCTATAAAAGCTTGGTATATTTGTCAAAACTTCTTTTCGTTGATCAAACAGTCTTATAACATAATGATATTTGCTTTTATCTCACTTTCAAACTTTCAAAAGTATTTACCTCTAACATTGTTAATAACAAATATGCTTTTTCTGTTTTTTCCACACACCCTTTATCTTACTTTACAAAAAAAAATTATTTTACCCAAATATTTAACATTATAATAATGATTTGAAATACTATTTTGTTGGTTTTCAACGTTCCATGTATTAGTTTTACCTTTTATTAACCCCACAAACACGAAACATTTATGAAATTAAAAATTACCTCACTACTACTCTTCCTCAGTCTTTTTTATTTTAACGCCCAATCCCAATGCAATGGGGCCATTTTTGAAGAGCAAAATGGTATAGCTATTATCGAGGCTGAAACAATTACAACCTCCGGTTGGACAAAACGTTCAAATAGTTCCGCCGCAGGTGGATCTTATCTTGCTTATACAGGTAGTAATTCATTTAATACCCCGGGGGTCAATACCCTTACCTATAAAGTAAAAATTAATTCACCGGGAACCTACCGCTTTATATGGAGAAATAAAATCGGTGTAATTGCAAATACTGCCCCTACTACAGAGCATAACGACGCTTGGCTCAAAATCAATGCTTCTAATTTTTATGGTCAACGTGGTACTAGTAGAATATACCCGACAGGTTCCGGTAAAACACCTAATCCAAAAGGTGCCAGCTCCGGTGGTTGGTTTAAAGTTTATACCAATATTATTGATTGGAATTGGTCGGCCAACACAAGTGATAATGATGCCCATACTGTTTATGCAACATTTAATAGCGCAGGAGTGTATGATATTCTTGTCTCAGGAAGATCAAATGGACATTGGATTGATAGAATGGTGCTATACAAAGAAGGAAGTTATACAGCATCTCAAGCAGAAAGTTTAGCCCGATCAGAAACAAGATGTAGTGGTAGTACCGTTCCGACACCAACTCCAACTCCAACGCCAACTCCAACGCCGGAACCGACGCCAACTCCTCCCGCTGGAGCTCCTTCCATAGCTTCCGTACAGTATATCAATTCGGATACAGAGAATGTTTTAGGGAATCTTACCAACGGTACACAGATAAATTTGTCTAGCATTAATAATAGTGAATTAACATTCAGAGCTACCACGAGTCCAACGATAATTGGAAGTGTTAGATTTCAATTAACAGGTCCTAGAAGCTTTACCAAAACCGACAACGGGGCGCCATACTCTATGGTAGGTGAAAATGGGTCCAATTATTTTGGATTGGCCCTGCCGGTAGGTAATTATACATTGAAGGTGAATCCCTATTCCGGCAGTAATGCAACCGGTACAAAAGGTAATGAAGTAACAATTACATTTTCGGTTGTAAATGGCACAACCACCCCACCGCCACCAACACCACCGACAACGTCAAATTTTAGTTTTGTTCTGGTCAATTCAACTACGAATCAGGATATTTCGTCTTTGACAACTGGCGGAAATATTACTAATGGTAATAACATAAACATTAGAGCAGTTTCCAGATTTAGTAATACGGCAAGTGTATATTTCGTGGTTCAAGGCCCAACCTCTAGAACCTTTACGGAAAATGTTGCGCCTTACGCCTTATTTGGAGATATAAACGGAAATTACAGTGCAGGATCATTAGCCAATGGAAGCTATTCGCTTACAACTACTGCATACACCGGAAGTAAC
>JBGTEN010000323.1:0-2883 GCA_041747755.1 Arenibacter sp.
AAGGTTACCTCTTAAATCAAATACTCGTAAATTTGAGAGTAAAAATTCCAGAAATGAAGGAGAATTCGAACTAGACTCAAATATTTTTAGTCAATGGGAAATAATTGAGGCAAAGTCTTAAAAAGAGCTAAGTATTGAAAAAATTAGCGATGCAGACACAAGGTAAATAAAATTAATTGGAAGTATGATCTTAATAATATGGAGTTAATATATTAGTTTATATTTCTTTGAGTGTATAGATTCTATTTTTTCAATCTAGTAAAGTGGATTTGCAATAAAAAACTGGACAAATAGTTAAGCGCATATTGAATATTTATTTTCATTAAATTGATCAGGCGTTAAATAGCCTAAATAGCTATGTTTTCTTTTTTTATTGTACCAGATTTCGATAAATTCAAACAGTTCAACTTTAGCATTAAAAAGGCTTTTAAAGTTTGAATGTTTAACCAGTTCTGACTTCAGAATTTTGAAGAAATTTTCTGCCACCGCATTATCCCAGCAGTTTCCTTTTCGGCTCATACTTTGAATCACATTATATTGTTTAAGTATATCTGTGAATAGATAAGCTGCATATTGAACTCCTCGGTCGGAATGGAATATCAAAGAGCCCTGAATTGGCCTATTGATTACAGCCATTCTCCAAGCGCTCATTACAGTGGCTTGTGCTGTCATTGTTGTACTCAATGCCCATCCGATTATCTTCCGGTCGTAGAGATCCATGATAATAGTTAAATACATCCATCCTTGCTTGGTGGGTATGTAAGTAATGTCGGATACCCATTTGTGCCCTGGTCTAGAAGAATGGAAATCCCTGTTTAAAAGGTTCTCCGCTATTGGGTATTTATGTTTGGAGTCGGTAGTGTTCCCTCTATACTTTTTACAAATAACACTCTTAATGCCTTCTGCTCGCATGATTCTGGCTACCCTGGGACGAGAGACCTTCCAGCCTCTATCCCGAAGTTCATCGGTTATTTTTGGGCTCCCGTACCTGCTCTTACTTTCCCTATAGACTGCTTTGATCTCATGGGTAATCTCTCTTCTTACCATATCCCTTTGCGATGGTTTCCTATCCAGCCAATCGTAATAGCCACTTTTAGCGACCTTAAGTACTTTACACATCCTCTCAACACCAAATCGGTGATGCCAATCCCTTATGAATTGGAATATTTGCTGTCTCCCTTGGAGAAGATGCTTACTGCCTTTTTTAGAATATCACGTTCAAGCTGGGATTCTCTTAACTCCTTTTTTAGCTTTGCAATTTCCTTTTGCTCAGAAGTCATATTCACATTACCTCGACCCGAAAAACTTCCTTCTTGGAACTCTTCATATTCCCGTTTCCATCGTCTAACTAACTCCGGTCTAATATCTAGTTCTTCGGCTACCAGCTTTGTTGACTTACCGGATAAGCACAGATTTACCGTCATTTCTTTAAACTCCTTGTCAAAACTTCTTCTTTCTCTTTTCATAATAAGTAAATTTAGCATTTCGTGCTTAACTTACCGTCCAGTCAAAGATAGCAGCTCCATAGTATTTCTTTAGCTATATAGGCAGAAAAGTTTAATTGAACGAAAAAAGCTTGTCCCACAGACTACAATATGTTAATTTTAAGATTAACTGTAATTATTAACTATATGAAAAACAACTCCAAATTTAAATTAGTATTAGTAGCCCTATTGTCATTAACAATTTTTGCTTGTGAAGAATTTACTGATGCCTTAAATGTTGATGTTCCTCAAAACTTTACGAAAACTGCAAGTGTACTGTCTGACAAAGCTAAAGATACTACAGTTCTTGTTGTTATAGATCCCGCTGCCGAGGAAATTCAAGAATATAAGGACCGAGTGAAAGAATTCACTTTCGAAAGACTTACTTTACAAGTACAAGATGCTTTAGATGCATCTGCTGTTACTAGCATATCGATAAGTGTTAGCTATTTCGGGGACATTCCTGGCACTCCATTTTTCCAAGTCGATAATGCATTAGAATATACTTCTGAAACTGATATTGAGATTCCCGAAGCTACCATAGCAGAGATTGAAGGTTATGTTGAAAATTTTGAGCCATTTGCATTTCATGTTATTGCTAGCAGTGAAGGTCCTGTAGACTTTAATGCAGTTTTCAATCTTTACGGCCTCCTAACTGTGGCACCAAGCAAGTAATAACTAGTTAATACAATATACTAGCAACAAAAAAGCCTCGACCTATTTAAATGGTTGAGGCTTTTTTGTTGCTATTTCAAATGTAAAATAGATTATAATAAAGCTGTATTCACCTCGACCAAATAGGTATATTATTTACTTTTACTTTCTTTTGAGAAACCTTTTTAATAACCTTTGGCTAGTATTTCCTTGACTATAAAGACAGAAAAGATTATTTGAACGAAAAATGCTTGTGCTACAGACTACAATATGTTTATTTTAAGATTAAATATAAATTTTAAAGATATGAAAAACAACTCCAAATTTAAATTAGTACTAGTAGGCCTATTGACGCTTTCTTTTTTCGCCTGTGACGAGCTAGGAGATCAGTTAAATGATTTTACTATTGATATATCTATCGAAGAAGTAAAAACCATTCCGGTGATAGTTACACAAGAAATGTATGATTCAATGGTTCAAGCACAGAATCGGGAAAGGGTCTTAGTTCAAATAGCAAGTAGCTTCAAAGCTAGCGAAGAGGAGATTGAGGAATATGGAGACAGGGTTAAAGAATTAGATGTTACTGAACTTCGTGTAAAAGGTGTTAATGTTACGGAAATACCAGCTAATGGGGTTATTGAGTGGATTTATGGTCAGTATGAACCAGGTAGTTTAAGCGAGACTGTGTTGCAAAACCCCATAACCATGAACGATTTAGTAGCAGCGGAGCAAAAACTTGACATTA
>JBGTEN010000324.1:0-33709 GCA_041747755.1 Arenibacter sp.
TGGTTTCCTGATAAGGAATTGTGCTGATGTACCCCGAAGCATCCAAAGCATTGGTACCGGCTTCAGCATCCGTTAAAGAAGCATGGTAACTTACCGTATGGGCAGCCGGGTTTTGTGCCCCCAGCACTGTTGCATTTTGAAGGCTCAACTCAACTGCAAAGAAGCCATCATTATTGTCGTCACAGACTTCCAAATCTAGAGGAACTTGAGCTATGACTTGTCCAATGACCTCCAATTGAAAATTACCCACCTCATAACACTCTGGATATACAGCGTTTTCAATTCGGAAATAAATGGTTTCTGCCGGATTGGTATTTGTATAATTTGTTGGGAGCGGATTCACATTAGTGTCCGCATCGGCCTGGGTCGCGTGGTAACTAACATTAAAATTTGTTATATCCGGGGCAATCATTTCATCCCATGAACTTAAGTCAAAGGTATACAAACCATCGCCATCATCATCGCATACCGTACTATTCGGTACGGTTAGTAATTCAGGTGTGCTTTTGACCAGAATATCGAATTCCACGGTAGCAAAGCAGCTGGGATATTGACTATTTATAACTTTGGCATAAATAGTAGTAGTACCTATTGGAAAAACTTCCAATGTTGTCAGTTGGTTAGTGTTGTTGTCTCTATCTAAAGTAGAGGGAAAATACCGAACATTAAAATCGCTTGGATTTTGGGCACCCAGTATTTCTGCCGTCTTTGTATCAACATCAAAACCATAGGTAGCATCAACATGGCAGACCTCCACATTAGTGGTTAAATTTGCATTGGGTACTTCATAAATGGTAATATCCTTAGATTCTGTTTTGGTTTCTGAGGCGGTGGTCACCGTAACACTAACCGGGTAGGTACCTGCTGTAGCATAGGTATGCGTAGGGGTTTCAAGTGTTGAAGTATTTGCGTCACCAAAATCCCAATCAATACTCATTATAGGTTCTGTAGAGGTCACCTCAAATTGGGTAGCATCTCCCAAACAGAAATTCTGCGCTCGTAAGCCCACTACAAAAAAAGATTGAATAAAAGGTGGTAGTCCCAATCGACTTGAACCACTTAAAAGCGGAATAGCATCTGGCACATAATCACTTGCCAAACCACCCAAATTAGGATTATTGATAACGCTCAAGGAATTTTGGCCAAATTCGGCCACATAAATTTTCCCATCTATGCCCAATTGCAAAGCGCCTTCGTCACCGGGTCTCATTGGGGCAATTTCCATTCCGGAGGCCAAAATAGCCGGTCCTGAATAATTGGTTAGATCAAATTGATGAATATTATGCTCCCAGGTATAATTCAAGTAAAAATTTGCGGAAGTAATATAGAGCTTACTGCTATCCGATGAAAACTCCACCCCATAGGAAGTGCTTATAAATGTAAAATTTGGAGCAGGGAAATAGGGGTTCAGATCTATAAAATCACTTACCTGTCCCGTAAGCGTATCAAACCGAAATAAATGACGATCCCTTCCCGTTGAGGTAACATACGCCAAGTACTGTCCGTCCGGTGATATTTTCATATAACCGCCAATGCCCAGCGCCCCCGAATGTAGTGGCAAATTTTCGCCCACCGCAGAAACCACTGGGGTTGTTATCACCCCTGTTGGGGTTACCAAATACGCCAAAAATTGATCATTGCCATACGTATGTACCAGTACCCATATATCCGTGCCATTGGCATGTTCCACGGCCGTGAGTTTTTCGGCTACAGGGGTGGTCAAGGGTATGTTTTTTACGGTAACGTCTCCCAAGCCTCCATTTAATGTCATGTCCACAATGCTATATTGAAAGCCATTGGCTTCCCCCATATGATCAACAGTAAATACATAATACAAATCAGGGTTGCCGGGATCCGGAACCATAATGGCCGACTGCGTACTGGAGTCATGCCCCAAAAGTCCTGTGCCATTTGGCATGGGATTGTGGGTGCGGTCCCAAACGGTTACCCCGTTTGTATAAAAAAGAAGATTCCCACTTGCATCCGAAATGGTTGCACAGCCCTCTTGGGTGATCAAGGCTCCATCCGTTAATGCCACGGGTGCACCGGAATTAAAGTCAAGGCCTGCATTTTGACCGAAGTACCAAATGGCGGCCTCGTTTTGGGCAAAGAGGCCACCGGAAAATAGGAGTATGATTATGGTTAGTTTTTTCAATTTGGGGCGGGGATGGTAGTTATTGGTTTGAAATATTTAAAAACGAAGACCCAATCCCAATTTTAAGATATTGACAGATTTAAAATAACTATTGTCTTGATTGGGATTATCACGCGATATATTTAGGTAGTCATAAGAAATATAGCCAAATAAGCTCTGAGTGATGTCATAGGCGGCACCTAGATTAAAATTTATGGCACCTGTATTATCTTTAATATCTGGTGTTTGGTCACTATTCAAAACTATTTTGGAAGATACAAAGGTGTACCCAAGCCCAAAAAATGGTCTAAAACCATTTAAAGCCTCCGCATTTACCTCGCCAAAGGCCCTAGGTTGAACCAAAAGAACATTATCTTTACTTGTGCCATTATTATTTTTAAAATAACCTGCATTGGTAGATATTCCAAAGTTAATTGCACTAGACTCAAGAAACCGATATTGCAGTCCGGCATCTACAATTCCAGTATAGTTTGCTAAAAAATTATCGCCCAAGGCAATAGGGTAGCCTAAAATAGCACTGAATTTGGAATCTTGGGCATTGGCAAATGATACTAAGATTAAGGCTGAAAAAAGAATGGTCAATTGTTGTTTCATGGTTTAATTATTTATTGGTTTTTCTTTAAAATATACTTTTCTTTCCTCATTTATCTCGCATGTATAGTTCAAGACCTTATAACGTGTGTTGGCAGAGGTTTGTATAACTGACGTTTTCAATGTATGGGCACAGAATGCAATTCCTAGCGATTAGGTCAAGGCTGGAAAGTTTATTCTTTTTTTAAATTTTTAAATTCTAAAATAAACGTTGTGTCCTGGTTCCCTCGTAGAATCCTTAATTCAAGTGACTTTTTTTTCTTTTCTAATGTATCTCCGACCTTAATGTATTCGTACAGGTTAGGTTTTTCATAGATGAAATCCATTTCAAGTAATCCGTCGAGTTCAGAAGCTAATACAATTTTTTCTCTCCCTCCATCATTTTGATCGTAATTTTTTTTCACGACAACGCCGCGATAAGATCTATTCTTGCTATTTTCAACAGCATGGTCATAAAAACTTTTTTGCGACATATCTATATCTACAAAAAAATAAATGGTCATAGCGACACCTATGAGTACAAGGGCTAAGAATATTTTGATGCTGACTTTCATATTATTTAATTACCATGAATTCTTGTATGTGTTTTCCAATTGGTAAAACCATCTATACCAAAACCTAAATTTAAACCATAAGTATTATACGAGCCATCTTTTTGCATGATAGTGCCATTTGGTTGAACGTGATAGATAGCATCTGTGGTAGCACTTGCACCTATGAAAAAACCTCCTCCAGTTTCTGAGCCGTAACCCTCCAATCTTTGAGCGGTCATAGGACTTAAAATCCTATTTTCAGTATAAAATAAATCAATCCCTATACCAAATGCCAAACCAGGATCATTAGATACTTTCCTTGTGCTATAAAATTGCCCACCAGCTGCTTGAGTATACCCAAAGCTCCAAGCGTCTCCATAATTACCAGTAATCGGGCTTTTGAAAAAAGGAGAAGCACCTTCCAGGGTTACACCAATTCCAATAGGTTTAGAGACATTTATACCAGACATGCTAATTGAAGCACCGGGTGCTAAAGGGTCTGCGCCAAACCTAGGATAAATTGGCCCGACTGGTAAAGGTGGCCTAGTATCCAAATGGCTCCAATCTGGAATACTAAAAGAAAAGTCTAATCCCGCTAATCCCTTTGGGGAATCTAATTTATTGACGCCCCAGACCATAACTTCGCTCAGATATAATCCTTCAGATCCTTCGGCAACATCATTATAACAGTCCCAACCTTCTGGGCAACCTCCATCGGGATCTATAGTACTGACAGGGTTGTTGGCCATTCCAAGATATGGGCTTGCATGAACCCTATAAGGGTCGGTAGTTAGCCACCTCCCAATCCTAGAGTCCCACAACCTTAGTTCAAAAGCTTCCATCTCGGTATCCTGATCTTTTTCCTGCCCCTGAAATGCGTAACGATATCGGTTGGCCTCTTGTTCATCCCTCCCCGGCATGACCATACCAAAAGGGTAGTAATCCTTAACCCCTTCCAAACTAGCATCTGTACCATTTTTGGCAAATACAGCCCTTACATTACCAAGATGGTCAGTCATTTCATAAATATATTGTTTGTCATTATTGGTGCCATTGTATGCCACTCCAATACGGCCACCACCGTAAACCGGTTGTTCCTTCAACGTTATACTACCACCAAAATCACTGTAAATGGCCATGACCTGCCCTGCCACATCACGCAGGTAATAAGTATTTTGTACAAACACACCATTTTGAGGACTAAAGGATTCCTTTCGTATTCTATGGTTTCTATCGTTGTAATAAAATTTTACCAAAGTAAACACACCTTTTTTAATCTCGGTTACCAGACCTCTTGTATTGTAAATATAGGAAATTTCTTCAGATGTGTTGTAAACCAATTGGCCAATATCGTTATACACATAGTTATTGGCATTGCTTTGATTCGCAATATCGTCGACATTGGGGGCATCCCCCGTTCCTCCATAGGTGTCATCCGTAACCTGCGACAATTGGTTAGGTTTGTCAGCTTTGTAATTGTAGCCAAGATTATCCATCGCATTGTTACCATCTTGCGATCCCTTATTTCGGGTTAGGCTTTGAATGTTTCCATTGGCATCATAGATAATGTTGGTAACATCGAAATCCCCTTCACTCGCTCCCCCACCATTGGGATCAATACTTATCGTGACTGTACTACCCGGCTGGGCATGAAAGTTCGGTTTTAGGGTATAGCTCTGGGTTGCTTTTAGGGTTCCAGTTTGACCATCGATGAAGGTAGCAACACTTTCATCATGAGCCAGCAAACCTGTGCTCGTATCCGTATTGCCCGGGTCAAAATTGGCTGCTTTTAGCCAGCTATTGCGGTCGTACTCATATACATATTCGCTTTCATTTGCCCCGCTCAGGGTGGAAGCATTTTTCCAACGGATTCCTTTAATATTCCCGTTCAACTGGTCAGTACCATATGGACTTTGGCCAATATTGGTATTGGAAGTCCGCATATAATCACCCACATGGTAATCTAATTGCATGCCAAAGAGGTCGTTGGTATCCCCGTTAGGATCATTTACTGGATTCAAGGAAGGGTGGTTTAGGGCCTTTAACTTTCCATCTAGACTGTAGACATAGTCTAACCCTTGTGCACCCCCAGCCAGTTCTGTACGTTTTAATTCTCCCGTTTCATAATAGAAGTATTCGGCATGGGTTTCCCAATTCGTGCCGTCTACCGAAGTTTGTACCATACTTAATTGGTTGGCCTCGTCATAGTTGTACTTATGAATAAATCGGTCACTTGAATCATCCTTTTGATATCTTACGTATTCTACTTGTCCGGTTATAGGGTTGTAGTCGTAGTCTATAGTTTTGATACCTAAACCTTCTATATGCTGGGCCATCCATTCCACCCTACCATACACATCATAGCTGTAGAAGGTCTGGTAATCTCCACCGCCACTTGTTGTTACGGCTACATTGCCGGCTAAGAATCGCGGGCTTTGACAGTTTGAAGGTAGAATAGTGGTGATATTAATACTGGCAGGTATAGCATCGTAATGGGTAAATACCTGTTCTTTTTTGTTACTGCCGGATGTGCTTTCACCGTTGAGGGACGAAAAGGTAGCCCCTAACATCACACCACTTTCTACAGGCCTACCCAAGGCATCGTAGTCGGTAAAGGAAACTTCATTGACTTTGGCCTGTTCACTGTTTTGAGAGAAGCGTATTTGGCCATCTTCACGGTAAATAAAGTTAGAAGTACCTTCATCCACGCTGGTAGTTTTAGTCAATTGCCCTAGAGTATTATACTCAAAAGTGGTCACTAATTTGTCACCATTGTTGTTGGTCAAAGGTTGGTAGGTCGAGATCAAACGACCGGCCTCATCATACTCGTTAAGACTATAATCATAGTAATTAACCCGGTACGACACTGTAATGGGGGCACCAATGGGATCGTAACTTTCGGGAGTATTAACTGCAATACGATAAAATCCATTTTCCAAAGCAGTCAAGCCATCAACCGTTAGTTCAGTGATAAGGTCATAGGCTGTTACGGCACTGCTATTGCTTACCGTAATACCCGAAAGCCCTTCAGGAATGTGGACATCTACGTAACCCTGCTCATTGATGGTCAAAGTCATCAATGGGGAGGTAGTACCATCAGAACCACTTCGTGCGGACGCCAAAAGTTGTCCGTCCGTATTGCTAAAAACTACATTTTCAAAACCGTGGACGTCTCGGGAAATCGTTTTGATTACCGTGTCATCATTGTATTCCGCTGTGCCAAAAGCCGCACTTACAGAAAGTTCATCTGAAGCCCGCATAGTGAAGGCGTAAGCCTGAGCCCATGTATCACCGCTATCAATTGTACCATTCTTATTGGTATCAACTTTGTTCCCTCCTAACCTACGAAGGCCTGCGCCTGGGTTCAAAGTGCTGTATACAGAACTCACAAATGGGTATGACGTAATATCTTGGTATTGTTCACGGTCATTGTTATCACTATAGTACCAACCCAAGGAACCTTCTGTGGCATTACCTACAACATTTGGATTTTCCAGATTTGTTCCGGTAAAGTTATTTGCCCCGTAGTTGGAGGCATTATTGCTCTGTAATACAAAATCACTTTTATAAACAAAGCTATTGCCGGGTCTGATAGGGGCTGACAAGGTTTGTAAGGCAGGTCTGCCTTGAGTATCATATTTGGTCTCTGAGGCCCAGGTATCATCGGTTCTAATATTCCAACTTTGGTTCTGCACTGGTTTTCCAAGTTCATCAAAATAGGACTTGCCGGCCCCTTTTAAGGTTTCGGTAACGTCAAAAACTTTTGTTGAAATGGTGTTGTAGTTTTCCGGAGGAACAGTACCCTCAGGGCAGCCATTGTTCGTAATGAGACCTACTTGTTCGGGACATAAATCATCATTGTTGTCTACCCAAGAATCGTTAGGATCGTCATCGGGATCATCATCCGGATCATAACAACCGATAATAGGTAAACCATAGACATCGCCCAATCCATCCCCATCGGTATCTAAATACCATTTGGTTAAGCAACTGGTCTGAGTAACGGTGAAAACATTACCAATAGGGGTCCTATTGCCCTCTGTATCTTCTAATACAGGAATTAAAACCGTAGTCAATGTATTCCCTGTGGAATTGTTGTTTACACTCAGCGTAAAGCTTAGACCAGATTTGTCAACGCTTAACCAATCATCTATTTCATCATTGTATGGATGAATAAGGAAAAGTGTTCCCGTACAATCGCCGGAATACACGACGTTGATCGTCTGTGAATGTGCAAAAGGGTCAAATGAGATGTTCGCTATTGGGTCAGAAGTGCAAGGATCAGGTGGTGGTGGGGGAGTAGCATTTCGGGTAACAGATACTCCACCACCGGAATGGCCATTAACTCTAACAATAATGTTAGTTTGTCTATATTCTGTTCCAGCTTCACATACAACTTGTAGAATGTTGCCATTGATTATGTTTACCGTCAACCAATTGTCTGTATTTCCTGATATAGGCTCTATTTCAATATTGTATCCTGAGGTGCAGCCCAACTCAATCTCAGCAGTAAGGGTTCCCCCTGAACTTTCAAATGCCAAATTTCCCGGATTTACAATGAAGGGGGCACATCCCCCCGGAACACCACCGCATGCGCTATAGAGACAATCAGGGTTACATCCATTACTACCCGTAACATTGTTAAAATAATCAGGGCATACATCATCCACAGGTTGAGGATTCGAGGTCCAGTTGCCATCGGTTGGCTCATTGCATTGTTCCCTGGTTTCACCATCAGGGTCTTTGTACCCGTCACCATCTGTATCTCTATACCAAGTTAAAAGTACATTGTTGGCATTGGGCTCAGTGGGGCATACATCGACTATAGTGTTGGTTGTCCAATTTCCGGTTCTTAGGCAGTCCATTTGGGCAACACTTCCGGGATCTCGAAATCCGTCTCCATCGCTGTCGGCATACCATGCCTGTTGTATACAGGGTTGTGTAAAATTGGCCCCTATCCCGGAAACACCACTGGAACTCGGGGTGCCTACCACAATCAAAGTCCTGCTCAAACCTGTATTGTTAGCCGCAAAACTGATGGATATTGCATTAGTGACAGTATGGTTAATACTTACCCAGCTATAGTTTTGTGCATTTATATCGTCCCCATCTTCATCCTTAAAGGTGTATAAAGATTCCGAGGGACAATCCTGGTAAGAAAGTGTAAAGTTTTTAGTTTCTCCACTAGGCAAAACACTGCCACTTCCAAAACCACTTACGATACAGGGCGGTGGAACATAGTTTTGTTTTACTGAGAAACCACCCTGTATACTTCCATTAGAATAAATGCCAATACCGGAATCTTCCCTAAATTGTGAAAATGCACCGACTGTAACGGTTATAGAGCCTGTACCCGGGCTGGAGTTATCAGTGACTGTAATCCAGCTGTCATAGGGTCCGAAAGTAATGTCGTAGCCAGTACAGCCAGATTGTACTGTAAAATTGATGGTCTGTGAGCCACCTTGTGCTCCAAATTCCAGTGCTGTGTTTTGGGTAAAGGTTAAGGCACAGTTAGGATCGCAACCATTATTGGAAGTATAATATACTGTTGGGCAGTTGTCATTATTTTGACTGGTTGTCCAATTACCGTCCGTTGGCGGTGTACAAGCTTGTCTACTTTCGCCATTTATATCCCGAAACCCATCTCCATCTGTATCCCTATAGTATGTTTTAAGAGAGTTTTGTGCCAAGGTATTGGGTACAGTAGGACAAACATCTATCGTAGTATTTTTTGTCCACGGTCCACCGGAAGGTGTATTACATTGAACAATGGTTGCTCCCGTAGGATTTCGAAGGCCATCACCATCGGAATCAGGATACCATGTATAAGCAATATTGGTCAAGCTATAGTCATTAGGACAATTATCCACTGCAGTGGACAACGTCCATCCTGAACCTCTGTTAGCACAATCCAATACGGCCGTACTTCCAGGATTTCTAAACCCATCATTGTCACTATCGGCATACCAACTCTTTTGGAAACAGTCTTGTACAAACGATCCTCCAATCCCGGGGCTACCTCCGTCTTGACGCTTCCCAATAATGGTTATGCTTCTACTACTCGTTCCGGAATTTTGGGCAAAAGTTATGCTTATTTGAGTGCTTGAAGATTGTGAAATTGTGACCCAAGGAGGTAGGTCTTGTTCCACACTATTTACAACTTGTTTAAAGGTAAAGTATATATTCGATGGACAATTTGAGTACGATAAAGTATAATTTTTCGTTTGTCCTGCTCCTATGAAATTACTTCCTGAGAAACCTGATATTATACATGGCGGTGGTGGGGGAGTGCTACCTTCATTCTGAACAACAGGAATACCTCCAACCGTATTTCCATTAACAGAAAGTGTGATACTCCCAGAACGTTCGTAACCTGAATAGGCTGGTGCTGTTGCATAAACAGTTGTACCTGAGATCGAAACGGAGGTCAACCAACTAGGGGATCCAATTATTGCCCAAGTACCACCTGAACATCCCTGAGGAATTTGAATGGTACGCTGAAGACTTCCTCCACTAGAGGTGAAAGTCATTTTGGGAGCAGTAGCACCAAAACAACTCTGCGCATAGCTACTTTGTGTCAAAACTAAAAATGTACCTATGATCCCAATTGTTCTTACTAAATAAGTTTTGAAATTCTTCATCGGACTTAGTGTTTGTAGGTATAATTTATTTCACTTGCTTTTTTAAATCCACCTGTTCCCGGGCCATTAAAATCGGCAACTTCAGATTCAGAGCTTTTGAGTCTTCCCATGGCATCATAGCTATAGTAAATAGCCATGTTGTTTGCACCTAAAATATGGCTCAATTCACCCCATTCGTTGTATACATAAGAGGTCATTGATGATGGGACTGGGTGCATCCTGAAATCATCCACAGTAGTGCTGCCACTTTGTGAAGTCACATATAAATCTGACCCGGAGGGGACTTCGAGATAAAAATTTAACTGTATCCATTGTCCGGCCCGTACCCTTTCATTTTCTTTATCAACTATTGAGGCACCCCCATCAATACTAATACGGGTGTTGGCATGGTTGCCGAACTTTGCCCAAAGAGAAACCTTGAATTTCTTATTGGCCACCCCCCCAAAATTAACGTTAACTCTAAATCCATTTTGACCTGAACCAATCGTCAAAGCATTTGTTCCAGTATGGGCATCGGTTGAGTTGGATGCCGTACCTTTCAAAACGTTACCTCCATAAGTGCCTTGACCATTATCATCTTCCGCACCGGAATAGAACATTTCATCATAGCCGGAATTGCCAGTAGCTATGTTTTTGGAATCAGAATACCCCACTTTTGTAGCAACGTAGTTTTGGTTTATATCTCTAACTTCCAAAGGCATCGAATAATCATTGTATTTGGTGATTTCAGAAAGCAATTTCCATTCTGAATTAGATGCTCCGGGCACATTGTTTACCCAATCAAAATTGTCATCATCATTAACGTCATTTGAGTAATTTGTGAAATAACCATTGGTATCTGTAGTACCATCCCACGTAAAACTTTTCTGTTTTCTCCAAATATTATTGCCCCAATCCTCCCAAGTAGTGATAGATGCACCTGTTTTTTTCCACTGCCCGCTGTCGTATTTTTCCGAAATGTTCATCGCTTCTTGCGAAAGCATGTTCTTATTTGAAAGGTCATCAACTTTGCTTCCCATTTCACTGTACTTGCTATAAGCAGGTACTTTTTTTGTTTTTATCTGAGTTCCTTTGCTATCCTTTGAGATAACGATTGTCTCCTTGCCAGTAATTGCATCAAAATCCTGATATTCAATCGATTTGGAATATCCATTTTCTACTTCGGTTATACGTTTTATAATCGAAGGTATCTGAGAATAAGACGTTGCAGTTAAATTGACCCCAGTTCTGGTAAAATTATCAGAGACAAAGGATTCTTGTTTTATGAAAGATTCGGTGTCGTATCGACCATTAATTTCACTTTCCTGTTGATATTCATAATTAGTGGCCTTTAATAAGTGGCCATTAGAATTATATTGCTTAACTTCAATCAAGCGACCCAATTCCGCCAGTTTTTCTTTTATTTCAAAGTCCTTCTGGTCAATGAGTACATGTCTTCCGGGAGTGTTTAAGTTTTCTCCCCTAACTATATTCCCAGAGGAATGAATACTTAAAAATTTACTTTCATAGACAATACTACCCTCGGGGTCCAAAATAAAATCATCTAGGACATTGAACTTGTAATCCACAAAAGTATTATCCTCATGTACTACTCTTACGTTTTCATAAAGAACTCCAGGTGCCGGTAAAAAACTGTTGTATGGAATATCCTTTCTATGTTTTCGAATTGGGGCAAATGAGGTTGTACCAGAAGTCTCGGTGGTTAAGTCACCAGTTGTTGCATCTTTTTTAGTGTAGAAATATCTAGTTTGATATTGATTTCCCAGTTCATCTACAATAGCAACTGATTTTGCCCGTAAGCCTCCTCCAATTTTTTGATTTTCACTTTCATCAAAAAATACTCGAATTTTTACTTTTTGGCTACCGTCAGTTGGCCAGTCGCATAGCCACTCTTGAGATTCCTCATCCCAATCGTTTGTTTCATCAACTACATGATGGTATTCACCTGTTTCATAATAGACCCAATCTTTTTTGTCACAATTTGTTAAATTTCTTGTTAGGGATTGGTTGGAACTCGGTGGCAGTTGAAATTTCACGTAATTTTGGCCAACTTCAATTGCTTCGCATGATGCTGCGATATCAGCAATCCAGTTAGGACTATTCGTATTTGTATTTCTATGATATAATATATCTAAAATATAATCTTGACCAACATTAAAATATTCACGAAAATCAATTATCTGATTTTCATGTAAATCTGGTTTTTGTCTAACCGAAACTGATTTACTGCCAGGATGTGTACCTTCAAATTTTAATTGTAAGTTACTATCTATGTAGGAGGATGCAACTGATTTTTCAAAATATTCGTCTGATTCATAGTTTATTTTTATTTTCCCTCCAAGCGGATGCTGAATTTCCTGTAAGCTCCAAACATAAGGCCTTTCATAATAGCCCCATGCATCGAATCCACTTCTGTCAATCGAATATGCAGGGTTTTCATCAAAATAGTTGAACTTATAAGGTGGAATCAAAGATTTGCCTGCCTTTCCCTTTACTGAAAGTGACTTTAATGATAATTTTCCAGAATCAGTGGTCTGATGCTTTCCTAAGGAATAGTCATAATTAAATTCAATTACTTTGAGTGCCTTTCCTCGTAAATCCGTAAAATCAAAGTCACCCTTATTTAAAATATTTGAATTGTATTGTCCTCTGTACGTAGTACTATGATATGTGTATCTGGGAACATGCTCGTTATAATCTCGTGAAGCCCTTAGCTCTTCTTCAAATAAAAACTCTGCAGCATTTGGATTTTGAGAGTTTGAATTACCTAAATTACTCGAAAGATTTGTGAATGATTCAGGGAGGTTAGCATTTTCCAAAAGTATTATTTCTTTTAATGCTAAGCTGGTAGTACTAAATGTTTTGGCGTAAAACCAATTCGAAGCACGCAAGTCGGTATCTGTACCCGTAACGCCAATCGGCAATCCTAATTCGCCATAAGCCCCGGGAAAATAGATCAATCCATCTGAACCAATTTTCCAAGGTAAATTGAGATCGTAACTTTTATAAAATGCTTCTTTGTAAATAGCATTACCATTGCTATCCAACATCTGTTGTGATGATGAATAACCATCAAACCGTTCTTCCTTTACAAAAAGTGCCGTATGGGTTCTTGTCGAAATACTATTTAAGTAATATATATCTTTTACACCCCAAGAAAAGCTTTTAGCAGAATCGGAGTAGTTAAATCCAGTCTTCGGCATGCGCCAACTATAACCATCACTCCATTTTCCATAGTCAAATCTTATCCAATACCCTAGATCGCCTTCATCGATGGTATTATTACCATTATCAATAAAATCAGGCCCGGTAATCCCCGTTAACAGCCAGTGGGTAGCATAAGGATGTAGGGACTGATCTTCTACAAAAGTATTGTTGAAATTTTGTTCTGATTTCGTGTATTTTGTAAACTGTTCCTTTTGGTAAACTGGAATGGAATAATGATAGGTCTTTCCGTCCATTGTTGTAACCTTGAATGCTCCTATACCATCACTTGGCATTGTTGATCTTTCAAAATTTGGAATCTCAAACACCAAACTTCCATTACTTATTATTTCACCATTAGTGTATGTGGAAATATACTCTCCTTTTCGCAATCTTCCATTTGGGCTATGTAGGCCAGAGGATTGTTCGCTAAAATTATAGGACGAATTGTCTAATAGTGAGGTTAAATCAACTTTTCCGGAAACATCTAAATAATCTTCCATAAAATCGACGTTTTGAGTTTTAAGATAAGATGAGTAGGAGTTCTGAAAGTAAAAATGCGGTTTTTGAATTTCCGAAGCATCTAGCTTTTTGGTATAGTCATTCGATACAATACTTCCAATATTATTGTCAAATTCGTTGGCATTAATATATTTAAGTTCACTTGTGAAACCAGATTGAATTTCACGAAATAATGAATTATCAGTTAGATTTGTATAACCATCATACAGCCTACCGACTTGATGTAATCTTGGGCTTATTGAGCCATTTACGCCTTGTGCATCTATTTGATAGTTATCATAATTTGCAAAGGATGGATTATTTTCAGACAACATTTTATCAAATGAAATTTCTGAGTATAAACTTTCTGATGAATCAAACTCCTGATAGGCATAGAGCGGTTCCGAATTTAGAATGTTGTCTAAGCTTCCTGCATAAAGACTACCTGTGGCATCAAAGGTTCTTTCGTCGAATGACCAATATTTAAACTTGGATCGATTATAATTGATTTGGAAAAGCAAAAAATTTAAATTGACATTTAGCGATGCGGATGATGGGACCATAGATGTTGCCGTTGAACTTCTACCACTATTTGAATTGGAGTTACTTCTTGATATCTTTAAATTATTGCCAGAACCTAAGCTAATGCCTATACTACTTTCTCCTGCATTTAGAATTTCACTATTAAGTCCCATTCCTTTATAACCCAGACCATATGAAAATCCAGAACTACTTATTCCCAAACTACCGGAGGTTCCAGTTTTTTGATCTTGGTAACGTAAAGTGGCACCCCAATTGAAAGAAGTGTTATTTTCCCCGTTAAATGCTTTGTTTGTTGCCCAAGAGGCATTTAGTCCAATACTCATGTCATCCGAAACACCTACTCCGGCGAAAATATTATCATAAGTAATTGTACCCCCTTTATCAAAGGATATCTTGGATTTCAACCCTCTTTCCCAGTCGTCTGGGACTCCCGAAACACTTCTATTTATGGCCCCTGGATTTAAATTCCAACCTAATCCTACCCATGAAGCTTCTTGGTCTAAAGCAATACCGGCATGATATGATAAGGCCAATGGGTAACCTCCCTCTGGTGAAGGCACATTTAATAAGGGTAAAACATAGCTTAGGTCACCGGTTGCCAAATTTACCATGTCCGTGGCGTCAACTGGCTCAAAACTTGCCGCTTCAGGAGCTGTTGGCCCATTATTTGAAGCATAAATTAAGTTGATTGGCAGTAGGGTTGTTAAAAAATTCAGTGTTAAAAACACAGCTATAGTCCTATGTGAAGGTTTCGTAGTTTTCATTGTAATCTTTTTTTTAAAACTTCAGTTGTGGTTGTTCCTTAATATATTCTGTTGGTATCTTAAAAGCCACCTCACCAGTGCCAAAACCAAGGTCTTGTATGGTTAATCTTATAAAATTTTGTGTGATAATTTTTGAGGTACGCTCATATACAAGAAGCATGTCTGTGCTTTTTCCCAATCCATATAATCTTGGGTAAGCATAATCTTGTAAGGGAATCGTATCTTGTTTTTCAGTAATCAGATTCAGTTTTTGCTCCATACCAAAAGCCAATTGGTTAACCATTGCTCCAAACTCTTCTCTATTGGCGCTTTGACTCAACAATTCCTTCCCATTAGAACTGATACTTAAATTGAAATACAAGTATTTGCCATATTTTTCTCTAAGCCTTATTATATCCTCTATGGAATATTCTTCATTCAATTCCTGAGCTACGAGTAAATCTGTGGGCTTGTAGGTGATAGCATAATGGATTCCATTCACATCTTTTTCCTGGTGATAGCCATGATCATCATGCATCAGGTATGTCCACAGCTCATCTTTGGAGTCAAAGGATTTTGTACCACAACTTATGGCTAAGAGCCCGGTCAAAATCAGGCATATTTTCTTAAATACTTTACTTTCCATGGTATTGCTTGTTTAATCCTTTTAAGACATCATTGGTTAAATCCGCACCTTCTTGAGCATACATGATATTGCCACTTCCTAAGGCGCCAAAAATGATTCTATGATTGTTTTTTTTGCCATATTCCTTCACATAATCGTTGATATCATTAATGACCGTTTGGGTCATTTTTTGTTCTTCGTCTTGAATTTGTTTTTGTATCGCTTGTTGATAGTTGCCAATTTGTTGTTGCTTGTTTTGAAGAAGTTGTTGTTTTAAGTCCAATTCTTTTTTTGATAATGAAGAGCGTTCTTTTTCATAACGTTTTAATTGATCCTGCCAATCCGTAATTAAACTGTCGACGTTCCCTTTTAATAGCTGTGCTTTTTTATTAAAACTCTCGCGTTCTGTCTTAGTACGGCCATATCCTTCCAATAATTTGTTTACATCCACGTAAACCAGTTCAGTCTTTACACTGCTAGTGACAAATGAGGTAACTAAGAGAACAGCAATGATGGAAAGTATGGGTATGATTAGTTTTTTCATGTTTTTAGTATTTATTGGTTATTGTTTTTTTCTAATATTTGAATTCTTTTTTCCTGCTCAATAATATATAGCGTCAACTCCTCAATTTTCTCCAACAGAAGTCGGTTCATATCACCCAGATCAATGCCATTGACTTGTACTTCACTAGCAGAAGGGATGTTTATTAGATGTCCTTTTTCATTAATATGCTTTTCAACTTCTTCAAGAGAAGGAAGGTGATACCCTTTTTCAAAAACATAATCTGCCCATCCGGTTTCCACTTTAACCTCTTTGGCACGTATGTTTCCATTGACAGCTAGTTTATAGGTACCTGGACTACTGGTGCCAATACCGACATTACCGGTATTGTAGTACGCATTTGTTCCACTAGTAGACCAAACACTGGAGCCCCCGCTACCGGAAGTAAAATTGGAGAATCCTAGGTTTTCATTTATTAAGGTATTTTGTTCGGCTGTAGTTAAGGCACGGTTCCAGATCATCACATTATCTGCCCTACCAACAAAACTTCTGGTCGCAGACCCTGAGGTAGCATCAGTGGATCCTATGGTCAAATCTCTGGTATTAGCCACGCTTTGCGAACCGGAGTAGCTTGCTGCGTCTGTATCGGTTGCAGAACCAATTCGTATCACTTTCGCTTCTCCGGACTTCCATACACAAATAATTCGGGACCAGGTGTTTAGAGGTGCACTGGTCGTACTGATAAAATCACGTCGTGTACCATTAATATAATTTCGCCATCGTATTTTATTGGAACTATTATACGAAATAGCATAAATATTATCAGCACCAGTGCTGTAGCCCTTTTGAACTATGACACCAACATCTGCTTGTCCATTGGCAGTGGGATAAATGTCTACCATAATGGAAATTTCGGATCCATTAATGTCCAAACTGGAAGAAGTAGGAATTACCGCCATACTGGACTGACTTCCTGTAAAGTTTAGTGCATTGCCTATGTTTCCGGCCAAAGCGGTGGCTCCGGTGATGGTTCCATTGTTCGTATTCAGTTCATCAGGAAATGATGATGCGCTCTCCATGGAGTACGCTGCGACCAAACTATTTAAAAAATTAGTGTGGTCTTGTGATTGTAACTTGGTCCATGGGGTAGCTAGAACTAATATAATAGCTACAATAAAAGCAGGTGATTTTTTCATGATATAAAGTTTGATGTTGATTTGTGTTATAGGAATTCCATGTATACTATCAATTACTGACTAAGAGAAGTTTCTTGTTTAAAAAAAAGGCTATGGGTTACTGATAACTATATTTTGAATTTTTGGGTCTTGCTTTAGACCATAATTCGATAAAATATTAGGGGAATGGACTTGCCGAAAAAAAGTAATATTGCTCATCGTATTGCAGGTTTAAGTTTGGGGTTTCTGGTTATTTAATACTATTATTCTTACAAAATTTTAACATTTCATGTCGCTAAACAACTAAAAAAAAATTAAAGTTTTAAATTATTTTTAACATTTTCGATGAAATACAATTCTTACAAATAAATACAGTTAATTCTATATAAAAATATAATAATCAACCTTTTTGTAAGTTATTATAACACCTAAATAGATAGTAAAGTAACCTGCAATCATGATGAATAAACTGAAACGCCTACCGGCATTGAACCTCCAAGAAACCCTTATTGTATTGGCCATCATTGGTATTTTACTGCTATTGGCATTACCTAATTTAATGCCCTTGATTACAAAAGCTAAAAGCATCGAAGCGCAAACCCAATTAAAGGCAATTTATAATGCGCAGACTACACATCGCTATATGAATAGCAAGTTTAGTCTGGATTTAATCGAACTGGATTTCGAAGCTCCGAGGACAGTAAAAGAGAATGGAACAGCAAACTATCGCTATGAAATTATCAGTGCTTCCGATGTAAGCTTTAAAGCCCGGGCGGAGGCGGTCACCGATTTCGATGGGGATGGTATTTTTAATGTATGGGAAATCGATGAACAAGGCAATCCCAAACAAATTGTAAAGGATTGATGGGATGGCTTACATTTTTGGTATTAGCCTGTTGTGGGGCTATAGCGGTTCAGGATTTTAAGGAACGTGCTGTGGTCTGGTTTCTTTTTCCCCTACTGGGCATACTGATGTGTAGCATGCATCTGTTACAATCTAACGTTCGTCAGCTCCTTTTGTTTGCTGGTGCCAATGTGCTTTTGATCACGGGAATCCTCTTAATTCTTTTTTTACATACAACTTATATCCTAAGAAGGAAATTTATTAATGTCAGTTTGGGGGTAGGGGACATCCTGTTTTTTTATGCCTTTGCCTTGGGTTTTCCAACTATGACGTTTATTATTCTTTTTGTGGGCTCGGTCTTGTTTTCGCTGGTGCTGTTCGTTTTTTTGAAACGTATTCACGAGGTGCAGACGGTCCCCTTGGCCGGACTCATGAGCCTTTTTCTAATGGCTGTTTTTGTTATGGAAAGGTTTCCAATAACTCCTTCCTTATACCTGTTTTAGATATGCAAGAAAATTACCATATTACTCCAAGCTTATTACAAAAAATAACCCCGGAACAGGCGTTTCACTACCGGATTGTGCCTGTAGCGGATCAAGGGAATCAACTCCTTTTTAAAACGGATTGTGATTCTTTGGAGAAGCTGTTGTCGGAACTGCAAATTGTACTCAACAGGCCTGTTGTCCTTGAAAAATGTGAAGTCAATGAGTTGCAACGCTACCTAACCACCAATTACCGCCAACAGCGAACATCCGACAATAAACTGCATTATACGGCTGATTTTCTGGATAAGATTTTAATTAGCGCCAAGAACACGGGGAGTAGCGATATTCATTTTGAACCCTATGAAAAGCGATGCCGTATCCGTTTTCGGTTGGACGGGAAACTCGTGGAGCAGTTCAGTATCCCCACTGAAGAATATCCTACAGTGATAAATAAGATAAAAATACGGGCCGATTTGGATATTGCTGAAAAACGATTGCCTCAGGATGGACGTATTACGATTAAAATCGAAGGAACAGAATTTGATATCCGGGTTTCTTCCCTTCCTACATTACATGGCGAAAAGCTGGTGCTGCGTATTTTAGGCAAAGATACTACGGCAGTACATTTGCAAGGGCTGGGTTTTACGGATGAGGAATTGGCCATCTACAAGGAGGGCGTTCGAAAACCTAATGGTATTGTGCTTATCTCCGGGCCTACGGGCTCCGGGAAAACCACCACCTTATACGCTACCCTAAAGCACCTTAATGATGGGGAAACCAATATTCTGACCATTGAAGACCCGATAGAATATACCTTGGAAGGGGTGAATCAGGTACAACTCAAGGAAGGCATTGGTCTTGATTTTGCGAGTACCTTGCGTACCTTTTTACGACAGGATCCCAACATTATTATGGTTGGAGAAATCCGGGATGTAAATACCGCCAATATGGCGATACGGGCTGCCCTGACCGGACATTTGGTGCTCTCCACCATTCACACGAATTCGGCCTGGGCTACCATATCCCGATTAATTGATATGGGGGTGCCTCCTTTTTTAATTGCCAGCACGCTGAATATGAGTGTGGCTCAGCGGTTGGTACGTAAATTGTGCGACCAATGCAAGGCTAAGGTACCTTTGGACACAGCAGTGTTCCCTTCCAATTTTGACGTGCCTACGGATTTGCATTTTCATTATACGGCTATAGGATGCCATAGTTGTCATCATACCGGCTATGCCGGAAGAAAAGCAGTGTACGAACTTTTACCTATTGATAGAACCCTTTCGGTTTCCATTAAAGAAAACCAATTGGATATTGAAACCTACCTTAAAGAGCAGGGTATCACCACCCTTAAAGACAATGCCGTAGCACTGATTCGGGAGGGAGTCACCTCCGTGGCTGAAGTCTATGCCCTTTTAATCGACTAAACATGAAGCATTTTATAGTAATCCTACTGCTGTGCTGTTGTTTTTCTGCTTTTGGGCAGGAAACCGCACGTATCCGCAATATTCAAAATCAATTGGAACTTTTGGCAATGGACTATCCGGAACTGAATGAAAATCTTAAACTGGAGATTAATGTGTCCAATGTTACCCTTTCTAATTTTCTGATTGCTGTATCCAAGGTGCATCAGCTGAACATGAGTATTGCCCCTGAAGTGGGTAATACCACCATAGTAAACAATTTTTCCAATGTGACCGTGGCTGATTTACTGGTATTTCTTTGCAAACAATACGCTTTGGATATTGATTTTACCGGGAACATTCTGGCGGTGAAGAAATATAAGGCTCCTCCGGTGGAAGTGTTAGAGAAGGAAATACAAGTGGGGTACAATACGCTCAATGATCAGTTGTCACTGGATCTGAAAAACGACTCCTTGGAAGCGGCTTTTCGAAAAATCATGGAAGTGTCGGGAAAGAATTTGCTGTATGCCAATGGGATGGCTTCGTTGCCTTTAACACTCTTTATTTCTGGGGTTCCTTTTGAGGTAGCACTGGAAAAATTGGCTGCAGTTAACGGGCTTACCTATACCAAATCCAGAGATGGCTTTTACTTATTTAATACGCTTGATGCGGATGCGGGATCCGGTCAACTGCGCCGTAGCTTAGGCTCTCGGGGTTTAAACTATGAAGTGCTGGACACCATCCACAAACTCCTGCGTGTGGACTTTAAAAATACCTCCATAGCGGCTATTATTACTTCCTTAAGCGAAGATCTTCATTTGGATGTATATACGGCCACACCTCTGGAACAGGCTGGAAATGTTACGTTCAACGCGAAGCGGATTGTCTTTGACGACCTTTTGGAGCTTATGTTTGAAAGTAGTGAAAAGGGTACTAAGGCTGTTGAGCCCCCGGCTGCGGGAGGTACTAATCAGGCATTTCGTCAAAATGCCCAGCAGAATCAACCCTTATCTACTCATTATAGCTACAAAAGGGAAAACAATATTTACTTTTTTGGAACCGCAGACCAGTTGAGTGTTCGGCATGTAGAGGTCATACAAATGATGCACCGTTCTGTAGAACTGTTGAGTGATCCTTCACAGCGTTCTTCCCGGGGCAGGACGGCGGGGCGGACCAACACCGGGAGTATCAATTATTATGGGAATTCAGGTACTAATGGTGGCATGCAAGATAATCAACCGGGGTTGGGTGGAACCCGAAATGTGAATACGAGAAGTAGCAGTTTTGAAAACCATGACGTAGGTGCAGAAGCATTGGTCAACATTCTCCCAGATGAAGTAAAAAATGATTTGGATATTCGGGTGGATTTTGAACTCAATAGCTTTTTAGTGAGTGGTCCTTCGTCCAAGATAGCCCGCTTCCGAAATTTTATAGAAGAAATAGACAAACCCGTACCCGTGGTTCTGATAGAGGTGATGATTATAGAGGTTAAAAAATCAGCTACTGTGGAGACCGGAATTAGTTGGGGGATAGGGGATACCCCTGTCACCACTCAGGGCAAATTGTTTCCATCCACTGATTTGACTTTAGGAGCACAAACCGTAAATAAGATTATAGGGGGTTTTGATGGATTTGGATCCTTTAATATGGGTCAGGTGGTGCCTGACTTCTTTGCGAGCATCAAGGCCATGGAAGCCAATGGCTCCTTAAAAATTCGCTCTACCCCGAAATTATCCACCCTCAACGGACATAGGGCGAGTCTTTCCATTGGGGAGACCACATATTATGTCATCACCAACCAAAACTTCTTTGGGTCTCAAATCCCTACAGCCTCGGAAATCCGAAACTATGCTCCTATTGATGCAGAACTGGCGGTAAGTATTAAACCTTTGGTTTCGGGCAACGGACAAGTGACTTTGGACATTAATGTGATTCAGTCCGATTTCAGTGGTGCGAGAATTGAAGACGATGCCCCTCCGGGACTTACTTCTAGAGAGTTTAGTTCCATTATCCGCATGCAGAATCAGGATCTGGCCATCCTTGGGGGTCTGGAAGAAAAGATAAAGAACGACACTGGAAGTGGGGTTCCGCTTTTGGCACGAATCCCGGTCATTAAATGGCTTTTTAGTGAGCGGAAGCGGGAAGACACGAAACAAAAACTAACCATCCTCATTAAACCTACCGTCATTTACTAATGTTGAAGCACTGGTACACCTATTTTTTAGAAGGCCGAATGTATGCCGCTGTGGAGCTTTTCGATGTTGAAGGCAAGGCAGCGTATAGCGTTGTGTTAATTAAAAAGGAAAAAGGGGAGTTGGTCATTCATAAGGCAACGGAGGTGACTGAACTTGGTGAACTAAAAGCGTGTATAGGTGTCAATACCCCCCTCTTTTTTACCATCAATACCAATAATGTGCTTACTAAGCCTATTGCTGATATGGAGGCCAACTCGGATGAGGCTAAGGTGAACCATACCTTTCCGAATCTGAATCTTGAGACCTTCTATTACGATATGCTTTCAGAGGAATTTTGCCCTATGGTATCCATTGCCCGAATGGATGTTGTAGAAGGTGTTCTAAGTTCTTTGAAGGAAGTAGGTCTCCAGCCTATGGGGATTCAATTGGGTTTGGCTGGGTTGGGTTCGATATTGCCTCATTTGGAATCGGGTTCTATACATGGTTCTAATTTTGGGTTGGATGTTGAACAGGGCAAACTTCGGGAGGTAGTTTCACAGTCGTCTGGTGAGGGTACTTACAGACTAAACGGATTGGAACTGCAGGGTGGTCACCTTTTGGGGTTTGCACAGATTCTCGGGCATGTGGAAGGAAGGGTTTCGGTGACCAATTTAACCGAAATCAATAAAAAGCTGAGTAGTGAGGGCAAGAATAATCTTGTTTTTAATAGGGTTGTCAAAGCCTCCTTGTTGTTTTTTTTGGTCTTATTATTGGTCAATTTCTTTGTTTTTGACCATTACCATAGCAAGGTACAGGAGATAAGGGCTGCTTCAGAGTTAAATAGTAGTCAGGCCCAACAGTTTAAAGCACTCAGCACTTTGGTAACTGAGAAGCAGGAACGCGTGGATTTACTCAACCGTTCGGGCAATTCAAGAGCAACGCATTTTTTAGATCAATTGGCCGGCAACGTACCGACAACGGTCCTTTTGGAGGAGATTCAATTTCAATCTCTATTAAAACCGTTTAGGGAGGGGAAATCCCTTGAAATCGAAGAGGGGGTTATACAGGTCTCCGGGGTTTCTTCGGAAAGTGCTGCCTTTTCTAAATGGATTGCTTTATTGGAGAAACAAAAGTGGGTGCAAGGGGTGGAAATTCTGGGTTATGATTTTGTGACGAAGGAGAATTCGGGATTCACTATTAAAATAGTACTTAAGGAATAAGCGTAACGAGAGTTGATTTTGTGAATGGGGTATAGCAATGCAGCTGTTGGATGAATACATAGGAATGATTATTATTTTTTCAAATGAAACTGAATCTTAGAAATAAATTGTTATTTGGAGGTATTCTGTTGATGCTGTTTTGCAGTTATAAACTGGCATTGCAAAAGACCGTTGCGGTTTGGCATGAGTTTACCGATTTGGAAATGCAGCTGGCTTCTGTTCAACATATCCCGGAGCAAATGGCCCGATTGACCCAAAAGGAGATTTACTATGATTCTATACTGGCACAGCGGGAATTTGGGAGTAATTCGTTTCAGCATAATTTATTGAAAACACTAAACGAGGAGGTTCAAAAAAACGGGGTTCAGGTTTTGGATTTTAAACAACCCTTAATCGCAGACCAGAACGAAGCTTCTGAGACCTATCGATTTGGTTTACGGGGTGGCTATACCGCTATCTTAAAAACGCTCTATCATCTGGAACAAAAAGGAAGCTATGGAGCGATTGTCCATATTGGATTTAAAAAGGAGAAAAACCTACAAAGAAGACAGGAAAATTTAGAAGCTGTTGTTTTTTTGCAGCATCAGCAGTAGGGAATCATTTTTAAGGTTACGCTTTTTTCAAAAAGAACCTATTTTAAATTAGATGGTTTATCTTTGTTTTGTAAGTTGGAATCAAAGCCATATATAGTTGTTTGCATTCCTGCAATTTTCCATTCATCATTTACTTTCTCCATGAGTCTTGTTTCCCTCTTTAATCCGCGCACAGAATCTTGAAGTTCGTATACCACCCAAGCCCCATTCGTATATAGTCGAATATCAACTTTATCCAAAAGTTTAGGGACAGGTTCAGCTTCAGGGTGTTCCTTAATAAAATTCTTTACAAACTGACTTATTTCATCCCAGCCTACAGATTCAGAAAATGTGCTCTCAATAAAGTTTATATACCCTTTTGTTATGTGAGGATCATGAACCCAACTGTCTTTCCAACTTTCATAATCCCTTTCAAATGCTGCTTTGGTTTCATTGTTTAAGGTTTGTAAAATGGCTGTTTTTTCTTGGTTATAATCTATTTGATGATTGGCTTCTTCATCTGTTTTATGATTTTTTACTTTATTACAGCTAACTCCTGCTAATAGGATTAACAGAGTAAAAATCAATAAATTTGTATTTGTCATGATTTAATTTTTGATTTACTACCCCGGATATTATTAAGTATCATAAATTTTTGTTTGTTATCTCCGATATGAATAATTACAAAATTCCCTTTAGCTTCATATATTGAAGAAGCATAATTGTTTTAGCGTCTTTAATTTGGCTCGTATCAATCATTTGCATGGCCTCGCTATATTTAATTTCCAGTACCTCTATTTCTTCTTGCTCAATTTGGACACCACCTCCATCACTAATTTTCATGGAGTCCTCATATTCTGCAATAAAAAAATAAACAATTTCAGTGACGGACCCCGGGGACATATAGGCTTCATAGACCTTACTTACAGATGTGATTTTATATCCTGTCTCCTCTTCTGTTTCTTTTTTAATCGACTCCTCTGCGCTATTTTGGTCTACTAAGCCAGCGCAGGCTTCAATTAATAAACCACTTGTATTCCCATTGATATAAGTAGGCATACGAAATTGTTTTGTGAGAATAACACTAGATTTGTATCTATTGTAAAGTAAAATCGTTGCCCCATTACCTCGGTCATAAGCTTCCCGACTCTGTGTTTCCCACGTCCCGTCACGTTTTCGATATTCAAACGTTACTTTGCTCAGAGTGTACCAATTATCAGATAGAATTTCAATATTTAAGATTCTGACCTTATTATTCTGCATCAGGTATGTCGTTGACATCATTAAATATTTTCAATCCTAGCTTTTTTGCGATTTCAACATCTAAATCAGCTCCTTTTGATGCTCCTGATATTCTTAAAACAGCATCACACTTTGTCAACAATCTGTGCGCAATTGGGTATTGTATTTCGTTAAATATTTCATCACCAATCTCTTTTGAACCGGCAAGTTCTATTAAAGGATTGGCGACCCATTCCCCAATCATTGGTATATGACCTTTCCTAAATATGGGCAATGCCATCGCCTCCAATCTTTCAAAGTTTTTCTTAATTAAAATTGGGTCGTTTCCAGTGCCACTTCTATAGGGGCCAGCAATCAAAATCATCATACTATCTTGTTTTTTAACAAAGAACTAAAAAGTTCAAATAATAAAAATTAAGATAGTTTAAGAAAAATGACTTTTCCGTTTTATTGAACTTAGAAATTCCGGGGTTATTCCAAGATAAGATGCAATTTCTTTTTGGGTTACCTTTTGAGAAATAAAAGGATATTTGGTCACGAATCGATTATACCGTTCTTCAGAAGAATACGTAATATTTTCTAGAATTCTTTGTTGTTCTCTTATGTAAGCGTTTTGCATTAGTATTCGAAAATACTTTTCAAACTTTGGGATTTCTGTATAAAGTTGCTCCAGCACATTAAAATCAAGCTTAAATACAATACTATCTTCCAATGCAATTATGTTTAAAAGTGCTGGTTTTTGGTTAATAAAACAATTCATGTCAGTAATCCACCAATCTTTAATACCAAACATAATGGTGGATTCCCTTCCATCTTGGCTCCTATGAAAAGCTCTTAGACTGCCAGCAGCAATAAAGAAAATATCACGACATGGACTACCCTGATTTAATAGCAATTCCTTTCTAAGAATATACTTTTCTTCAAACTTTGAGGCTAAATGAAGAATTTCGCTACTGGTAAGGTGAATATGTTTTTGAATATTAGAAAATAAAAACGCTTGATGCATTTGGATATAGATTGCAATTTTTAAACTCGTATAAATTTATAAAAAACCCTTTCAAATATCTTCTTAATCTTTTTTCAAGATAGCTATTCCAAAAAGAAATTTGACCGTTTGTATTAAAATAATCACCAAGGAAATACCTAAAAAAGTAAGGTTTTCAATATTGTGATTAGATGAAAGCTCAAATATATTGTGAAGTTTAAGTATGTGATGGTGTTCGCAAGCTTTTGATAATTCAGTCTTAAAAAGAACCAAACCACATGGAGACAGGTTTATATAAAATACAATCAATACTGGCTATACCTTTGCTAAAGGCTTGAAATATCCACCGATTTTGGCCCCCATACTTTTTTAAGTCTAAATTCATAGCAATTAAAAGTAAATGCAAGCATCTAATATCTATTGCAATTATTTTTTGAGAATAAAGCTTTTCTGTACTTATTCTGTACTATATGAAATAAAAAAAGGGTCTCAATTTCTTGAAAACCCTTGTTATTCCTAGTAGCGGGAACTGGACTCGAACCAGTGACCTTCGGGTTATGAGCCCGACGAGCTACCTACTGCTCTATCCCGCGATGTATGTTAAAGTGCTGATAAGAGCACTATTTTTTATTCTAATTGTTCAGTAGAGTAAGTACCCTATTCTTAGCGAAGTCGAAGGATACTGCCCTATACCATAAAATGGTCTACAAAGATACAATGGTTTTTTAGTTTAATCCAAATGAATACAAAGATTATTTTTTTGTGGGCTAGGATAAAAGTAGAAATTACCTACTTTAGGGTTTTCTATAACTTATGAAAATTATCAATGATTTTTTAAGTGCTATTATTCCTTACTCTGAATGGGTAATGCTCTTTTTTGTAATAGGTGGTGGATTGTACCTCGCATTTTATTCCCGGTTACTGCCCTATAGGTATTTTGGTCATGCTATTGCCATAACTGCAGGGAAGTATGATAATCCCAATGATCCCGGTGATGTGAGTCATTTGCAAGCGCTTTCTTCTGCGGTGGCTGCTACAGTTGGATTAGGAAATATTTCCGGGGTAGCAATAGCTATTTACTCCGGAGGTCCCGGGGTAGTTTTTTGGATATGGATGACGGCTTTAATCGGGATGTGTATAAAATTTTATTCCTGTAGTTTGGCCATAATGTTTCGTGATAAGGACGATGAAGGAAACCTGCAAGGTGGCCCTATGTACTATATCACTAAAGGTATGGGAGTAAGGGCCAAACCATTGGCTGTTTTCTTCTGTATTGCGGGTTTAGTTGGGTTTTTAGGGGTTTTTACAGTAAATCAATTTACACAGACCTTTATGAGCGTGGTTAAGCCAGATGTAACGATAGCCAATTTGGGTGAGTTTAATTGGAAATTAATTGTTGGGATTCTTCTGTCCATTCTTACTTCTTTAGTCATCTTTGGCGGATTAAAAAAAATTGCTAAAGTGGCTACGGCTATTGTGCCCTTTATGGTACTACTATATTTTGTTGCTGTTATTATTATAATGGTTGGCGACGCAGGAAATATTTTACCGTCACTTAAACTTATTGTTACCGAAGCTTTTGATTTCAATACGGCTATGAAGGGAGGCTTCTGGGGCTTGGTAATTCTGGGAGTGCGCAGGGCTGTTTTTTCAAATGAGTCGGGATTGGGAAGTGCCCCAATGTATCATGGACAATCCAAAACTAGCGAGCCTATTCAAGAAGGTCTTGTAGCTACTCTTGGACCATTTATTGACACCATTGTTGTCTGCACAATGACCGCCATTGTAATTATTCTTAGTGGAGCTTATTTGGAAGTAGGGAACAACGGCATTGCAATGACTCTTTTCGCTTTTGAGAAATCGCTGTATGGCTATGGATCTATTATACTTATGCTTATCGTTTCTGCATTCGCCTTATCTACTTTATTTACTTATTCCTATTATGGCACAAAGTGTCTTACGTTTTTAACGAATATTAAAATTGGCAAATGGTTCAATGTATATTACGTGGCAACCATTACCTTTGCGGCAGTGGCCTCGGTAGATTTGGTGATTAACCTAATTGATTTAGCCTATGCCTTAATGTGCATACCCAATATGATTGCCGTCCTATATCTATCACCAAAGGTGAATGTTGAAATGAAAATGTATTTTGAGAAGTTAAGAAATGGAACATAAAGCAGGATATGTAAATATTATCGGAAATCCCAATGTGGGAAAATCTACCTTGATGAATGCTTTTGTGGGAGAAAAACTCTCTATTATAACCTCAAAGGCGCAAACTACACGGCATCGCATTTTGGGCATTGTGAATGGAGATAATTTTCAGATGATTCTGTCGGACACCCCAGGAATTATTAAACCCGCATACGAGCTTCAATCTTCCATGATGGATTTTGTAAAATCTGCTTTTGAAGACGCTGATATCCTCATTTATATGGTAGAAATAGGCGAGAAATCATTGAAAGATGAACGCTTTTACCAGAAAATACAAAATAGTGAAATTCCGGTATTACTGCTTTTAAATAAGATAGATATATCAGAACAGGGTATATTGGAAGAACAGGTGCAGTATTGGCAGGAACAACTACCGAAAGCGGAGATTCATCCCATTTCCGCATTGCAAAACTTTAATGTGAAAGAGGTTTTTCATCGAATATTAGAACTATTGCCCATATCACCGCCCTATTATCCTAAGGATCAGTTAACTGATAAACCGGAGCGTTTTTTTGTTAATGAAATTATACGGGAGAAAATTCTTCAATTTTATAAAAAGGAAATACCCTATTCTGTTGAAATAGATACTGAGGAATTTTTTGAGGATGAGACTATTATTAGAATGCGATCTGTAATCATGGTAGAACGCGATTCGCAAAAAGGAATCATAATTGGTCATAAGGGAGCAGCATTAAAAAGAGTGGGGGTTGAGGCAAGAAAGGATTTGGAAAAATTCTTTGATAAGCAAGTGCATATGGAACTCTATGTTAAAGTCAACAAAAATTGGCGTAGTGATGCCAAACAACTCAAGCGATTTGGGTACAATAATTAATTTATTTAGAAGATTTGTTCTTTTGTAGTGCTAAAATAAGACATCAGCTTTTTTATTAAAAGTTTGAAAATCACCAATTTATTTTTTTGAAGTATTTATTTTATCGAAAAAGTCTCTTTTTTCGTCGGACGCTGGGTAACTTTGTCTATCTTTGAAATATCGATGAAATGCACAAAAATCCGATGAAATGAAAAATATCGTAATTATTGGTGCTTCTGGCCATGGTAGTGTAATTCTGGATTGTATAGAGAAGGAAGGAAAGTTTAAGGTTGTTGGGTATGTAGATTCCTATAAAATCAAAGGAAGAAAGCACAACGGGTTAGAAATTTTAGGTAGTGAGTTTGATATCCCTTATCTTATAGAAAAATATAATTTGTATGGCGGCATAATTGCTATCGGCAATAACTGGATTCGTAAGAATTTAGTCGAAAAGATTGCTGTTCTTGCTCCTGACTTCTACTATATTTCAGTTGTTCATCCAAATGCAACTATAGGTAAAGGCGTTTATATTGGTCAAGGAAGTGTAATTATGCCCGGTGCAATTGTAAACTGTAATTCATGGGTGGGCGATTTTTGTATTATAAATACTAATGCTTCATTGGGACATGATAGTAGAATGAATAACTACTCCAGTTTGGCTCCACGTGTTTGTACAGGAGGTAATTTTATTCTAGGTAGATTTTCGGCAGTATGTTTAGGAGCAAATATCATTGAGAACATTACCGTTGAGGAACAGACCATAATAGGAGCTGGTTCTCTGGTAATCAATGATGTGGAATCTTATGTAGTGGCTTACGGTGTTCCTTCAAAAGTTATTCGTAAGCGAGCCGCGGGTGATCCTTATCTAACGGGAGATAAGCGTAATTATTTGGTAAAGGTTGCCAAAGAGTCCTAGGGTTAGGTTGGGAATACTTTATTCCCATGGTATTGTTTTACAATGCTAACTTTTTACCTTTTTAAAAGCACAAAGTATCTTATTTGATTTTAACATCCGTTATAATCCTTCTCAACCACAAAGGGTTATCCTTTTACTTCAGATTTTAGTAGTACTTTTGCTGCTAAATACAAATTTATGAGTGCTATAGTGGCCATTGTTGGTCGGCCAAATGTTGGGAAATCTACTTTATTTAATCGTTTAATACAAAGAAGGGAAGCCATTGTGGACGCCGTTAGCGGAGTTACGCGGGATCGTCATTATGGACGGAGTGATTGGAACGGAAAGGAATTCTCTGTAATAGATACCGGAGGTTATGTTTTGGGGAGTGATGATGTTTTTGAAAAGGAAATAGATAAACAAGTAGAATTAGCAATAGATGAGGCCGATGCGATAATTTTTATGGTAGACGTGGAATCTGGCGTAACTGGGATGGATGAGGATGTAGCGAAACTTTTAAGAGGTGTAAAAAAGCCGGTTTTTTTGGCTGTGAATAAAGTAGACAATGCCCAACGTGCGGAAAATGCTGTGGAATTTTATTCGCTGGGTTTAGGAGAGTATTATACCTTATCTAGCATTAATGGAGGAGGTACAGGCGATTTATTAGACGCTCTGGTAAAGGTTTTACCGGAAAAAGAAATGGAAACCGAAAATTTACCACGGTTTGCCGTGGTGGGTAGGCCCAATGCAGGAAAATCTTCTTTTATCAATGCCCTTATTGGAGAAGACAGGTACATTGTTACGGATATTGCAGGAACAACCCGTGATAGTATCGACACCAAATTTAATCGTTTTGGTTTTGAATTCAATTTAGTTGACACTGCGGGAATACGTCGTAAAGCAAAAGTTAAGGAAGATCTGGAGTTTTATTCTGTAATGCGTTCCGTACGGGCCATTGAGCACTGTGATGTATGCTTAATTGTCATGGATGCTACCCGAGGATTTGATGGACAAGTGGAGAACATCTTCTGGTTGGCACAACGAAACAATAAAGGCATTGTTATTTTGGTGAATAAATGGGATTTGGTAGAAGAAAAGGAAACAAACACCATTAAGCATTACACCCAAAGAATTAAGGAAGCCATAGAACCATTTACAGACGTGCCAATTATTTTTATGTCTGTTCTTTCCAAACAACGTATTTTTAAGGCTATAGAAACAGCCGTTCAGGTGTATGAAAATCGGTCACAAAAAATTATCACAAGAAAACTAAACGATCTTATGCTCCCCATTATTGAGAATAATCCGCCACCGGCCTATAAAGGGAAGTACGTAAAAATTAAATTTTGTACCCAATTACCCACTGAATATCCACAGTTTGCTTTTTTCTGTAATTTGCCGCAATATGTCCGGGATCCCTACAAACGCTTTTTGGAAAATAAATTGAGGGAAGAGTTTAATTTTTCAGGAGTACCCATTACTATTTTTATGCGAAAGAAGTAATAGGTGTTTAAACGAATGCTGTTGATTAGTTAAGTCGTTTTGTTCTTCGTTCTTCGTTTATCAAGGGATGTAATTAAAAGGATAAGAGTTATAGAGTTTTAAGAAGCTAAAGACCTGATATGACAGTTATTTTTAGGTTCATAGGATTCTTTTTTTGTATTGTAGAGGAGGGCAAATTGAAAAGATAGTTGCATTTTATTTTTTTGTATTTTGTCTGCATATGGCAGATATATCCATCCGTCTTTTTGGGACAGGCAATCATGACGGGACTTTGACTACGTTTCTCCCTCTAACGGGATTAGCGGTGAAGGGATTATCATTTTTTGTACCTAAGATTTCTGTAAAACCTAAAAAAAATCTTGCCCTTTTAAGCTTAATATTCTCGTTTTTACTATGGCATTTGAGCACTGCTCAAGAAAACCAAAACAGACAAGAGCTGAGGGAGAATATTCATCTTCACTTGAACAAAACCAAATTTTTGAAAGGTGAACAGTTGTGGTTCAAGGCCTATGTTATGGATCAAGAGAGCAAACTACCCTCATTGGAGACCACCAATCTTCACGTTGGTATTTACGATGATATGGGAAAAGAGATTAAGCGAAAACTCTTTTTGGTTGAATCGGGTATGGCTCAGGGCGATTTTGTCATCGATTCCATTTTGACGGACAAAGAATACACGGTACTGGCCTGGACGAACTATATGCACAACTTTAAGAAATTGCCCCCGTTCCAACAACGTATCTATATTTTGAGTAATGAGATGGAAAGTGAAGATTTCCCAGAGGTAAATATGAAGATTGCTATTTATCCCGAAGGTGGGCAGCTGATTACGGGAGCATATAACAATATTGGTATATTGGTAGACAACGGTTTGGGGCAGGGTGTACAGGTTGATGATCTCGAGCTTGTTGATGACAGTGGCAACCTGATACAGAGCAACATAGTCACCAATGGATTGGGCATGGGTAAGACCGGGTTATTGTTTGAAGCCGGAAAAATCTATTTTTTGCAACGCAAAAAAGAAGGTATGTCCATTATACGACAGCGCCTACCAAATGCAAAAACAGAACAAGTTGGCCTCAGTATCAACAATAACGGAACGGAAAAAGTACTTCTCAGATTGGTGTCCTCCAAGACCATCTTCTCGGCAAGGCATGGAGATACTTACGCAATTGGAGTTTATCAAGATGATTTCTTACTATTGGAAGATATCGAAATAAACGAACAGGAACCCGTCATCTCGCTAGGGCGGGAACAGTTGCCTTTTGGCACCCTAGTGGCCACCTTGTTTGATGAAGATTTAAGACCCATAGCCTATCGCATGTTTTTTAATCATAAAAATGATGAGAGTACCATTCGCTATCTGGAAATTGACCACTGCCGCACCGAATTCAAGGATTCCCTTCAAGTTGATCTGTTATTGCCCAAGGCTACCCAGGAAGCAATGGTAAGTCTATCTGCCCTGCCCAAGGAAAGTTTGGCCTATGGTACGGACAATTCTATTTCTTCATCATTCTTACTCAAACCCTATATAAGGACTTCATTTCAGGACCGTTACCTATTTGATGGAATGGACAGAAGAAAGCGTTATGAGCTTGACCTACGCCTAATGATAGAGGGCTGGGGCAAATACGATTGGGCTTCAAGAAAGGAAGATGAGGGGGAATTGGCCTTTGAAATGGAAACAGGCATTCCTTTTTATGGAAAAGTATTGGATGCTGATTTAAATGAAGAAAATCAAGTTTCACTGATTGCCGAATTATCCATGGCCATGGCTGTTGCAGAACTTGATGGAAATAAGTCCTTCAAAGGCAATATGCAACTTTTTGAAGGGGATTCTTTGGGAGTAAGCCTCATCGATAAAAAAGGGATACTTAAGAAGCCCAAGGCTGAGATAAACTTTCGAAATCAATCAAACTCGGTTTTAGAGTTAGCAGAATGGTTAAAAACAGAGGCCATTAAAAAGCAAAGTGATGAGATTAATGAAAAAAGCATCGATGCGTCCTTAAATTTTGAAGAAAGGACCATTGTGCTAGAAGAAGTTACAGTTATAGAACGTGCATACAAGATAAAAAAAATAGATATGTTTGTCACGGCCGAAGGAATAATTACTGAGGGCAGAATAATTGGAGATGAAGAAATCAA
>JBGTEN010000325.1:0-11485 GCA_041747755.1 Arenibacter sp.
ATACAACCAATTATCCATGCCCCAGTACATAAATGCCTGCTGATGTTCTACATTCCCGGAGCGCCCATACTTAGTTGTAAAAAGTTCTTTTTTATCGGCCTTTCCATCTCCATTGGTGTCCGTATATTTATACACATTATCAGCATCAGACTCCATGGTTAAAATACAATCCTTTCCATAAGGAAGCACAAAACGCGGAAAAATAAGCTTATCTACAAAGACAGTTCCTGTCTCATAGACCCCATCATTATCTTTATCCTCCCAACGGGATATTCTACTCACCGGTTCCAATGTGCCATCAGAATCTGCTGTTAGCATATAGCTTCTAAGCTCCAGAACAAACATACGCCCATTGCCGTCAAAAGCAATTGCTCCCGGTTGTTCTATCTGAGGTTCAGTAAGTATAGGTTCTATTTTATACCCCTCGGGCAAAAGAAAAGTCTTAGCCTCCTCTTCAGGATACAAGGGTAATACAGGACTTTTGGGCTCTAAATCGATCCCAAGCCAATCTTCCGATTCCGGGTCAGCATCCGCCGGAAGCGAAAGCCGCGGTAAACTATCGGACATAGATCCTATAACCTTTTCTATAGGGTGAGGATCTTTACTTTTGGCTGAGCACCCAAAAAATACTAAAGAATTTCCTAAAAATAAAAAACTCCAAAAAATACCTCTTTTTTGGAGAAACGCTAAAATCTTCACAGCTAAAATCATTTTTCTTCAGAAATAAATATGCATAATTAACATATAGTTAAATTAGAGATATTAGAGTACACTTGCAACTTTTTTTTCAAGGGTTACCCTGAAAAATTTATAACCGATATTGGTTAAAATTGCTATTTTTATGATTGATGTATACCGTCTTTGGTCCTGGAATGAACAAACCCTTCGTATTTAAACAATTTACAATTCAACAAGATCGATGCGCCATGAAGATAGGCACGGATGGGGTTTTGTTGGGGGCTTGGACTTCACTGGAAAACCAACCTAATGCTATTTTGGATATTGGAACAGGCACCGGATTGATTGCTTTAATGCTGGCTCAGAAAAGTGATGCGGAGACCATAGATGCCTTGGAAATTGATGCCGATGCCTACGAACAATGCACGGAGAATTTTGAATCCTCGCCATGGGGCGACCGCCTCTTTTGTTACCATGCGGGATTGGACGAATTTGTAGCCGAAATTGAGAATAAATACGATTTGATTGTGTCTAATCCCCCTTTTTATTCGGAAGAAGTTGCTAGCGGAGATGCCGCTAGGGATCGGGCCAGACAAAACCAATCCTTACCTTTTGAAGAACTAGTGGCAGGGGTATATCACCTTCTTTCTGAAGAGGGTGTTTTTTCTACCATTATTCCGTTTAAGGAGGAAGAAGAATTTCTAAAATTGGCGTCCTGCTTTGGACTTATACCACAACGAATAACTCGGGTAAAGGGAAATCCGGAATCAGAAATTAAGCGAAGTTTGTTGGAATTCAGGTTTTTCAAGTCACCTTGTATTATAGATGAATTAATCATAGAAGAAGAACGGCATCAATATACTGATCCCTATAAAGCCCTTACTCAAGATTTTTATTTGAAGATGTAATAGTGTAAAACTATGGTTTAGTAAGACCCTTCGACCAGCTCAGGGTACGGGCTGTGTAACCTTCACAACTTAGAGTTTTTCAACACGAGGCAAAAAGCTCCTCTCCTCAGATGATGAGTGGTAGATTCGCTTTAGCGAAGACGGAGGGGTTTCGCCAAACCAACTTTACAACACCCGTTTAATAGGTCTGGTAAGGCAAGTCGGACCTCCCCCACCCTTAAGGCTAATTTCCGCGCCCTTGTAGGTGATAACCTCACATCCTGCTTTGGTTAATGCAGCTTCTATCTTAGGATTTCCTTTGACCAAAAGGCATTTTCTAGGAGCCAACGCCAAAACATTGCAGCCCATGGTGTCAAATTCGTCATCGGCTACTTCTACCAATTCAAAGCCCCTCAGCAATAACTTCTGTCTAAAATTAATTGGAAGCAGAGGAGAATACACCACTGCCAAATCCTTATCCACCGGACTTAACACAGACATCAAATGAAAAACATCTTGCGGACCTTTATAATGGGGTAAATTCACCACTAGTATCTCAATCCCATGTGGTTCCAATAAGTGTTTTAATTGGTCTATCCCTTCCGGATTAGTACGATACGTGTGTCCCACCGCCAACGTATTTTCATCCAACCAAGCCACATCGCCTCCTTCAACCGTGCCGGGGGCTTTAACTACGCCTAAAACAGGAATGCCATGGGCCTCAAAAATAGTTTGTTGTGCTTTGGGCTCCCCCATGCGTTGATTTTTACCCATAGAACAGATAATCATCCCAAAATTAGTGGCTATAGATGCATCCCTGCAATACATGGCATCCATAGAAACGGAGGCGTCCTCAGGAAAATAAGCCGGTTGTGTTCCCTGATTTAATAGCAATTTTTCAAACGTTTCGTATTCAACTTGGGCTTGGGGAAAGTCGGGTTTGAAAAGCCAATTCAAGGATTTCCATTCTGCTTTTATCTTGGACTCGCTTATGAGGGCCGCTGTGGCCGTTTTTATATAAACCGTTGCTAACTTATGGTATTCGGAATGACAGGTAAATTTCATTTTAAAATTGAGATATTATCTATTTCGCCACTTCATCCAAATATAAAAAGGAATTCCGGCTAAAAGCAGTAAAAACCCATAGAAAACGGTCTTTTCACCTGCTCCATAAATGGCCCAAAGCGCATATAAAAAACCAAGTCCGCCAAAGCCTACCACAGGCACCCATTTTACATTTGGCAATTGCCTGCCTATTACGATGAGCAGGTAGGCCACGGAGGAAAATAAATAGGGGACAAGACAACATAAAGTAGTCAATAAAATAAGAAATTTAAATTGTTCAACCAGCCCGTCAGCATAGTTCATCAACATAGCTGCTGAAGTCAGTATACTACCAATTATAATTCCTAAAACAGGTACCCCTTTTTTATTCTCTTTACGGAATACCCTTGGAAACAGGTCGTCTTTTGATATAGCCTTGGCTACTTGTCCCTGAATTAGTATCCAGCCATTTAAAGCCCCGAAAGCCGAAATAGCAGCCCCTGCCGCCACCAAATTTCGCCCCCATTCATTGGTCATTATCGCCATGGCGTCAGCAAAGGGAGCGGGAGAAGTGGCAAGGACATTTGGGGGAATCATCCCCATGACCACCACAGTTCCCAAAATATAGATAAGTATGGTAATCGACGTTCCCAATAAGGTTGCCCTAGGGATTGTTTTTTCAGGATTTTCTATATTTCCTGCCGGAACGGTTGCACTTTCAAACCCCAGAAAGGCATAAAAGGTTAAGGTAGCGGTTGCCACTATTGCAGCCGAATTAGAAGTACCACTGCTATTAAAAGGGACGAAATTGTTGCTATCAAAAAAGAAAAAACCTCCTAAAATAACAACTGTTAAAGGTAATACCTTGAGTATGGTAGTAACCAACTGTAATTTTCCGGATTCCCGGACACCTTTGGAGTTGATCCAGGTTAGCAACCAAATAGTGCCTAGGCCCACCACAACGGCTATTACAGCATTCTGGTTAAGTATAGGGAAAAACACGCTCATGGCGCCAACAAAGGCAATGGTAATGGCGGCATTGCTTACCCAACAGGAAATCCAGTACCCCCATGCCACCAAAAATCCGGCAAAATCCCCCAAACCTATTCTGGTGTAAATGTAGGGTCCACCATCTTTATTGGGCACCAAAATACTCAGGTGGCTAAATACCTTTGCCAGTACCAAGGCCCCCAAAGCAGAGAAAGCCCACCCAAAAACACTAATCCCACCATACGCAGCCAGTGCAGAGGGCATTAAAAAAACCCCGGCGCCAATCATATTTCCCATAACCAGCGAGGTGCTCATCCACATCCCCAGTTTTTTATTCTCCGAATTATTCTTCATGCCCTGGCTACGGTTGGTTTACCACATCAAAATAATTAATTACATTTGGATAACTGCCAAACTAATGTACAATTAAATCCCTTATGAACACACGCTTCCATGTTGATCCTGATATCCGAAAGGCAGAAACCTTGCCCGCATCATTTTACAGAGATAAGGCTGTTTTTCAACAATTAAAAGATAAGGTATTTTACAAATCATGGCATTGGTTGGGGGATGATACCGTGGTGTCCAAGCCTCAAAGTGTTTGGCCCTCCATTTTATTGGACCGCTTTTTAACGGAGCCCATTTTGTTAACTCGTGATACCAATGAGAAGGTGCATTGCTTTAGTAATGTATGTACTCACAGGGGCAATCTACTGGTAGAAAAACCGGGTAGTTTAAAAAAACTGGTTTGTGGGTACCACGGGCGACGGTTTTCTTTATCGGGTGCTTTTGAACATATGCCCGAATTTAAAGAAGCAGAAGGATTTCCCAGACCTTGCGATAACCTCAACGAATTCCCGCTCCGTAAATGGGGGCCGTTTTTGTTTGCTGGACTTAACCCATCTTATGATTTTCAAAGGGTGCTAGATAAAATGCAGGAACGGGTGGAATTTTTGCCTTTAGACCAATTTATTTTGGATACCGGCCGAGGTAAAGAATATACCATACATGCGCATTGGGCTTTGTATTGCGATAATTATCTGGAGGGATTTCATATTCCTTTTGTACATGAAGACCTCAATACTGCTTTGGACTATGGCAGTTATGACACAGAAATCTACGATTATGTAAACCTTCAGATTGGCTATGCCGACCAAACGGATGATATCTTTGATTTGCCCCAAGACCATCCGGATTTTGGCAAAAAAGTAGCCGCCTATTATTATTGGGTATTTCCCAATATGATGTTTAATTTTTATCCCTGGGGGCTGTCGGTGAATATTGTGAAGCCTTTGGATATCGATAAAACTACGGTATGCTTTTATTCTTATGTCTATGATGCCTCCAAATTAGCAACCGGTGCCGGGGCACTGCTGGACAAGGTAGAGCTGGAAGATGAAGCTGTTGTTGAAGGTGTTCAAAAAGGGGTGAATTCACTATTTTATAAAGCGGGTCGTTTTTCTCCCACACGGGAAAAAGGGGTACACCATTTTCATCGGTTGTTGGCGGAATTTTTGAATGCTTAAACGGAGTCAGAATGACAAAAGTGAGTATTAGTCCATTTATTGTCATACTGAGCGAAGTGAAGTATCTCGACAATTGTTGCAGTTAACACAAAATAGGAAACTAAGGATTGCATTTTATTTGGACCTCAAAACAAAAAAAGCTCCTCCCCTCAGATGAGGGAGGTGGATTCGCTTTAGCGAAGACGGAGGGGTTGAGAATGACCAAGAACGTTTTTCTTTGTCGTACTGATCCCGAGCAATCGGGAGAAGTATCTTGAAAACAGTTCAGGTTTATGCTATGTAGGAAACAAAAGATTGCATTTTTATATGGACCTCAAAACCAAAAAAAGCTCCTTCCCTCGGATGAGGGGAGGTGGATTCGCTTTAGCGAAGACGGAGGGGTTGAAAGCCCAAGCCTTGGGAATCTAACAGGAAACCAAGGATTGCATCTTGTTTTGACCTTAAAACAAGCATACATAACCCGAATCAAGGTGGTTTCTATTTCGTTAACCATCGGAATAACCTCCACAAATAGGAGAGAACACATCTGAATATTTGTTGTAAATACAACATTACAACTTCCTAATGTTATATTTTTATAACACCGGGTATTTGATTATTTTTGTGCCCGGTAGCCGTAGTATTTCTTCGGACGTTTTTAATACCTGTCGAAAATAGCTGCCCAACTTTAATTAACTTTAGTAAAAAATTGCACCTATGCGACCAGATTTGTTTGAAGCTCCGGATTATTATGCCTTGGACGACCTGTTGTCCGAAGAACACAAACTGGTACGCGATGCCGCCCGCCAATGGGTAAAACGCGATGTTTCCCCAATCATTGAGGAGTACGCCCAACGGGCAGAATTTCCAAAGCAAATCTTAAGCGGACTGGCAGAAATTGGTGCCTTTGGCCCTTATATTCCCGAAGCTTATGGCGGGGCAGGATTAGATCAAATTAGTTACGGGCTTATCATGCAGGAAATAGAACGGGGCGATAGCGGAATTCGCTCTACCGCTTCCGTACAGTCTTCTTTAGTGATGTACCCGATTTATACTTATGGTAGCGAAGAACAACGCAAAAAATATTTACCCAAATTGGCCACCGGAGAACTCATGGGCTGTTTTGGTCTTACGGAACCCGACCACGGCTCGAACCCCAGTGGGATGACCACCAACTTTAAAGATAAGAGCGACCATTACCTGCTTAATGGTGCCAAATTGTGGATTTCCAACTCGCCTTTTGCAGATATTGCCGTAGTGTGGGCAAAGAATGAAGAAGGCCGTATTCACGGACTTATCGTAGAACGGGGGATGGAAGGTTTTACTACGCCCGAAACGCATAACAAATGGTCTTTGCGGGCCTCCGCTACCGGCGAACTTATTTTTGACAATGTAAAAGTCCCCAAGGAAAATCTCCTGCCAGGTAAAAACGGACTTGGTGCTCCGCTGGGATGTTTGGATACCGCTCGTTACGGGATTGCATGGGGCGCTATTGGTGCTGCCATGGATTGTTATGACACCGCCCTACGTTATGCCAAACAGCGAGTACAATTTGGAAAACCCATCGCAGCTATGCAATTGCAGCAAAAGAAATTGGCCGAAATGATTACCGAAATTACCAAAGCGCAATTACTTGCCTTCCGTTTAGGGCAACTAAAAAATGAAGGTAAAGCTACTACCGCACAGATTTCTATGGCAAAACGGAATAATGTGGAAATGGCGATTACCATTGCCCGCGAAGCGCGGCAAGTTTTAGGCGGAATGGGAATTACCGGGGAGTACTCCATTATGCGGCATATGATGAATCTGGAAAGTGTTATTACCTATGAGGGCACCCATGATATTCATTTGTTAATTACCGGGGCAGATATTACGGGGTTGCCGGCGTTTGGGTAGGAATTCTTGGCTTTCTACTTTTGCGAAATCGGTGATTTCATAATTTGTTGAGGAAGATAAAATTTATAAATGAAGTTAAGATTGTGTTTTTGATAACATACGACCAACTTCGCAATTAATATTTAGAAGGAGTTTTCAAAGTTGCCAATTTTTGACAAAGGCAAAATCATAGTAAATTATATTTGTCGCTTGGTGGAAATAATAAATCAATTCCTTTTGGTTTGATTTTAAAAAGGGGTCCTTTTTCAACAACTTTGCCTGTAGAGTTTCTTTTTATCAGGTGGTCAAGGGTTATTATCCCTTGGTCAACAAGTATATCAAATTGGGATGGAATTGGTTTTTTTGTGTGTTCTACAAGTGAATATTGAAAATGCTCCCGCCCAGCAATAAAGGTGCTGTTCGCCTCTACCCAGAACGTTTCCTTATGTTTTTCTTTTAATCTGCTATGAAGAGTTTCTAAAGGCCATAATACAAAGTCGCCAATTTCTGGCTTATTGGAATTTTCAATGAGTTGTTTTATATCCGAATCAAGTTTTAATGATAAACCTTGTGAGTTTCGTGTAATTGCAGATACGGTACAATACAGTTTATAATCATCTCCTCTTTGGTAACCAAAAGCATCTAAAATTTCTGCTGAACTTTTAAAGGTACTTAATGACCAATCAGGAACTTGGGCAAACAAGTTTTTTCTGTTAGTTCTACTACTTCTAAATGATTTAAGTTCAATTCCTTTGTAATCAGGTTGTTTGGATGAATTTATATTAATCCCTAATGCAGTTTCTAAAGTTCTCCCAACCGAAGTGTCAGCGGCAACCATTGACGGAATTGGTCCTGAACAGGCAACCTTTCTCAACATCGCTAACAACTCAAATGCTATTTCATTAGCTTTACCACTAATCTCTGAAATGAGCTCCTTTAACGGATTGACAAGGTTTGTATTCAATAATGCTTCAACATCTAATTGAGTTAAATTGAAAATGTGAAACGAACCAGAATAAAAAATTAAAGCAACAATATCATTTGGGTTAGCAACTTTGGTGAGACCTGAAAATCAAATTCGCGGGTCTCCTTTCTTTGTTTGTGGTCTATATAGTGAGGCTTGAGAATTTATAATGTGAAAGTCCACGTAAATTTTCGTATCAATCAAAACTTTGTTTTCTGGCCCTTGTCCTTGAACGTCATAATCGTGGATATTATTCTCCTTTAAAAAGCTTCGAACATTCCCCGTGGCATCCATTATTGATTTTTTCAAACCTGTTTCTGTAGGTTCAATGAGAGTTAATGAAACCTGATTCTTAGTCAGCAGTTTTATTTTTGCTTGCTCTGCTGATGTTAATACTCTCATTTAATATTCTTTAAAATCTCAGTTGCTACGGCTCTTGCTAACAAAGGCGGAACTGCGTTGCCAACCAAAGTGTATTGAGGAACTTCCGTTTTTCGATTATTACCCCCAGTTGAACGTTTTCCTTGAAAAACAAACGAATCGTCAAAAGATTGTAGTCTTGCCATTTCACGCACCGTTAATGCTCTTGGCGAGTTGTAGTGTACATAATCGTCTGGTATTGTCATTATTGTTGAACTCTGTTCTTCTGGTTTTAAAACATTATAATTTCTCTTGTTTGAGGTCAAACCATGTTTGGCTAATTCGCATTGTGCCTTTTTGTAATCACCATTTTCTAAAATGATTTTAAGCCTATTTATTACATCATTATTTTGATTACTCGTTTTGTGATTATTTAGAATGTCGAAATATTTTTCTCCCTTTTGAAGTCCTTCAAAATTTCTCACATAGATTGGTTTTGTGTGGTGTTTATATCGTTCAATTAACCTGCCTTCTTTTGACCATTCTGCGAATGATTTTCCAGACTTAGGGTTTTCTTTTCCATCAATGGTTCTTTTCTTAAGAAGACTCTTCATTTTCTTTGCTGTGCCATTGAACTGTTTTGAAATATCAACTAATTCATAGCGGTGTGCTTCCTGATTATTACCAACAAAATCTAAATCATGTAAAGCTTCAAACACGGTTACTTTTTCGTTTGCCTTAACGGTTGCTGGTATTTCTGAAATAAATTTTTGGTCTTTTCTACAACCGATAAAAAGTACGCGCTCACGATTTTGCGGAACACCATAATTGGATGCATTGGCTACAAATGGTTTTTCAATTTTGTAGAGCCTAATGCTTTCCAAAATGTTCTTTAGCCCAGCTTTTTCTTTTTCTGTTGCGATACTAAGCAAGGTTTCAACTGTTTCGTCAAATGATGCCGTATAAATTTTAAGAGCTGCGATAATATCCTTACAATCCTTTTTAAAGATAGCAGGTACTTTTAGTTCATTGAAAGCATTTTCTATTTGTTCAATGATACTATCTGAACTTATATACGTTAGAAATGTAGTGAACTGTTCGGCAAAAGCATCCCCATCAATATTACAATGGTCTTTTTCTTTGATAATGTCACGCTTTAGTTTTTCCCATTCCTTTGTTCGGGCTAGAATAGTAAATCCATGCCTAATCGTATTTATTCTTGAGTCGGTTTTACTTGTTTTGTAATCTGCTATTTTTGGGGTCAGTTGTTTAAATCGAGAATCCACATATATTATAAATTCTTCACGCCCGGTTTCAATTGCAGCATCCCTTAGTTTTTCAATTTCAACTCTTTTTATTATACATTCAAGTAAAAAACTGTTTTTTTCAAATTTCATTTTTCTAATAAATGAAACTAAAACAGGAATTTCTTTGGTGTCGACAATTGAATTGATCTCCTGAATGATTAAATCCTTAATCTTTCCGTTTTCTTTCGTTAGTATTCCCTTCACGTTTTCCATAACGAAGTACTTAGGCTGTAAAATCTTGATTACCTCGAGATAGTGGGAGAATAAATCATCTTTTTTGTCAAATTTTTTTCTTTTGCCCGCTAAACTAAAACTTTGGCAAGGAGGACCGCCACAGACCACGTCTATTTTTTTGTCCCCTATTTTTTGAAGCAAGTTCTCAAGAAAATCTGGTTCGGTAATATCTTGTCTTAAAAACGCTGCATTCAAACCAAGTTGATGATTGTATCGAACAACATGGGTCAATTCGCAATTTTCGTTAATATCACTTGCAGCAATAAAATCAAAAAACTTATTATTTACTTCTGCTTGCAGAAAACCCTCACTGAAACCACCCGCTCCAGCAAATAAATCAACGAAAGTAAAAGACTTACCATAAAGAGAAACTTGTTCTTTTACGATATGCACAGAATTATTTTCCTTATATCCTTCAATATGTTGATTAAGAATTTCCTTTATTTCATCTTGGGAAAAAGTTTTTTTAGTAGAATGATGCAAAAGCTCATCTGCGCGTTCAAATAAAAAGTCAAGATAATGATTGATTTCAACCGTTTCTGAAGTAAAACTTAATGCTCTTTGATTTTTTTTATCGAAGTATTCTGTTGCAATTTTTTGCCCTGTAGCCAACTTTATCTGACTACCGTTACAATTGATACGAAGGTGAATTGGTGCAAATCCTTTTTTGTCAGGTTTATCAAGATAAAAATTAATAGTGGGCATAGTTACGGACGTTTTTACGTACACGGACAAATCTACGGACAATTTATGTTTTTATATCAGATGAAAGTTAATTATTTCTCCTAAAATTTAGGAGAAATTTTACCCCACCCCCATAAAAGAAAACAAATTTTCCTCTACCGTTACCGTCATAGGGAAGGCATTTTCGGGGAATTTTTTAAGGTAGCTGTTGAGAATACGATGGATGTCGCGGTTGTCTTTTTGTGCTGTTAAAAAGCGGGCTAGCCTTGTAGACGGCGCCTGAATAAGTTGGGTGGGACCATAACCAAATCCTTTATAAACGCCACCCTGTACCAGTACAAAGGCGGTTTCGGTAGAGGTGCGGCCTTTTTCCCAAATGATAAAATCCTGGTTTTCAAATTGCAAGTCGCTTACCGCTTCTTGTACTCTTTGGTTATAGTTGGAGATGTCTTCCTTTTCGCGACAAACACCCCGGCATTGCTTTATATGGTAGTGATTGCAGCTACCTACCGTGGTTTGTAGGTGACAGTATTTGGGACAGAGTTCGTAGGTTTCACAAAGGTTTTCTAAAAAAGAACGGCACTCGGCTACCGTATAAAATTTGAGGATGGGGCGAGGCACTAATTTGCTGTTGTTATAGGCCAAATGCAAAATTCCTGCCGCATCTTCATAGGTAAATAGCGCGATGGCTTCGGTTGTTCTGCGCTGCGCCCTGTTGTATTTGGGATAGCGTTGCTTTATTTCAGCCGACTCCAGCAAGAGAGCCAACAATTCGCTTCCTGTTTCGGTATAGGTAATGTCCGCCGTCTCCATACACATGGTGAGCTCTTTTCGGGCTTTGTCATAAAAATGACTTAACACCCGTTGCTTTAAATTATTGGCTTTCCCAACGTAAATGACCTCCTTGATTGCATTTTTAAAATAGTACACGCCCTCGGTTTCCGGTATTTTTTCAAA
>JBGTEN010000326.1:0-5352 GCA_041747755.1 Arenibacter sp.
TTTCCGATGAATTGAAAGAGTACAGCAACAGGTTTATCTCCGATGATGCCTTGAATCGAAACTATTATATAAAGTCTATTATTGGTGGTCTGTTTATTGCTGTTTGTATGACGGGTTTGGATCAGGATATGATGCAGAAGAACCTTACCTGCAAATCCCTAAAGGATGCCCAGAAAAACATGGTGTCTTTTAGTTTGGTGTTAGTGGTGGTCAATTTTGTATTTCTGCTGCTCGGGGCTTTGCTATTTATTTATGCAGATCGTTTTTCCATTGCCACTCCGCTAATGGATGGCGCTCCTAAATCGGATCTTCTTTTTCCTGAAATTGCACTTAACGGTGGTTTGGGGATTATCGTTGCCGTTACCTTTTTACTGGGACTTATTGCTGCGGCCTATAGCAGTGCCGATAGTGCACTTACATCTTTGACTACCTCTTTTTGTGTCGATTTTCTGGGTATTGAGAAAAGACCGGAAGCGGAACAAAACAAGCTCCGTAAAAAAACCCATGTGGGTATGGGAGTACTCTTGATAATCGTTATCATTATCTTTAAATATGTGTTGGACCGCAATGTCATAGATGGCGTACTCACTGTAGCTACCTATACGTATGGCCCGCTTTTGGGTTTGTTTACTTTTGGGATTTTTACCAAGTATCAGGTAAAAGACAAATACGTTTTCCTGGTAGCCATAAGTGCTGTTGTGCTCATTACGGGGATTGCACGAATTCCGCCTTCTTATTTGGGCGGATATGTTATTGGATATGAACTATTGCCTATCAATGGACTCTTTACTTTTATTGGTTTGTTTTTGATACGGCGAAAAAGTTCTTAAGTTTTGAGTGTTGAATCTATAAAAATCTATAAATCACTCAAATATCTAAAATACCCTGTAGATCCCCATTAAGTGGCGCCGATGTATGTTGATGGATTACTTTCCAATTCCCCTGTACTCTTCTAAATCCCAGGGTAATTCTATTTTTCATACTTCTTACAATGGTATTATTGGGTGAAATGGCCTGGTAGGTAATCAGTGCGCTAGCAAACCCGATATTACCATCTTCTTGTGTAGCGATCATTTCAAAAAGCACCTTTACTTTTTCTTCTCCTAACGAACCTAACCAATCCTTTATACCCATATACCATGTTGCCAAACCGTTTTGATAGCCATGCTCCCACATGTCAAAAATCACAACATCTTCATGATACAATGCAATCATTTGCTCGGTATCCTTTTCCCAAGCTGTTTGCCTGTAGAGGTTAAAAAAGTCTTGAATGGTTTTCATAGTAAATTATTGGAACTTACAATTTCATAGGCACGGAATGCAATTTCACGCTATCGGGGTGAAACCGATGTTAGCTGCAGTACAGGTTCTTTAATCTTTCAATTTCGCTCAATAATAATTCTTTCACTTTTTCTACTTCCAAACTTGACAGCTTTAATATCATTGAATTTCCAATAAAGGATAACTTGTCTAGCTTATCAAGCTTAACACTTGGATTATAACTATTGTGAGTAATACTTTGTCTAACATAATTTAGTTCTTTGAAGAAATCGCTTTTAATTTCATTTTTGTTGAGTGAAACTTTGTTAGCTATTTCAACTCGATATTTATCTTCCCAAATATTATAAAACATTGCAAGTGTATTTCCAGCGATGATTCGTTGATAATTTCCATTTTGTCTGTTTTTATTTATTTCTTCATCAGTAAAATCTAATTCGCTGTCAAAATCTAAATCCTTAATTGTAAAAGATTTTATTTGTGGGTTTTTTTCTTTATAATCATAGAACGTTTTTTCCATATTATAAAGTGAAAAATGAGCCATTCTGTAAGCTTTAAAAAGTTCAGTTATTTAATTTTCGAAGTTTTGCAGTATGTGTGTCATTGTATTTTAGCCAACGTTTTGAGCATATGGCTCGCGGCGATCTGCGAAGATCTATCTTTCATTCCAGGATAATCTTGATCCGAAGATCATTTTTCGAATATGAGAAAATCCCGTAATAAGTTATATGCTCTGTTACTTGCCGTTCTTATTATTCTTGTTCAAATATTGGTTCAAATCTTAAATGTCTCAATTTAGAATTTTCATATATAACTTTTCTAAATTGTTGATTAACAATAGGCAAGGGATATGTTTGTCCCTTATTCCAAATTCTAAAATGTTCCCATGTCAAATAAATATCCTTATCCAATTTTTCTAAATCCTTTTTATATGCCCAATATTCGGTAGGTCCTGTTTGAGTATTATAATGTCCACTTTTTCCACAAGTTTTGCATAAATCTTCTGTATGAAGAATTGAATTATTTGTAAGTTTAGGAAACGTATTTAATACTCTTCCTTCTAGAAATTGGTTAAACTCTCTTCCTAGAATAGCCTTTCTGAAGTCGATCCCTTTTAAATTGCTTTCATTAATCCTTTTAACTAATTCTTTGTCAAAAATTAAATACCCATATCTTAAATTCTGATCAACTTTCTTTTTTCCCATCCTGTTTGATGGAAGATGCAATTCCTCATTAGGTATTCTTCCAGCTTTACAATCTGAACATGCATATTCATAATTAAAAGCCTCATCCAGTTTCTTTGGGTTATCAAGTCCGGATGTACAAATCCTTAAATAAAAAAATCTAGCCGATTTTAATTCTTCTTTTTGATATTCTTTGAAGGGTTGCGTTATCATTTTTGAATGGCAAGTAAAGTATCGCTATGAACACCGGTGTTCATATATTCACTTATCATTACCCCTAAGCTACAAAATTTGAACAGTTGTAAACTTATATTGATTAAGTTAAATCGCTCCCCAACGCCAACCGCTAAATACCTCAGCTACCACCTAAATTCTAAATACTCAGTACTAAATACTCAATACTAATATTGCCCTGTCGCCAACAGGACCAACGTACAAGCCTCTTCCACAGCAATACCTGCAGTTTTTAGCAAAGTATAAAATTCAGGATTTTCCGTACCGGGATTAAAAATAACCCGTTTGGGTTGTAAGGCTATAATGCTATCATAATATTGTGGCTGGTTCGCCGGCCCCAGATATAAGGTTATGGTATGTATATCCTGAAAATCGTTAAGATCTGTTTTAATAGATACGCCGGCTACCTCACCTTGTTTCAGTCCAAAAGCCTGAGTAGGAACACCCTTACTCACTAGCCGATTTATGGCCAAATTACTGTATCTACTTGGTTTTAAAGAAGCGCCAAAAACTAGTGTATTCTGCATATGTTAATTTGCGTGTTAAAGTCTGTTAAGGACTGTAACTATTTTGAAAAATATTCGTCTATTGGTTAGGTTAAAGTAATACGCATTTGAGAAGGTTGTATTTTTATAGTTAATGGTTAGTGTTTAGTACAATCTATCAATGCAAGAAACCCGAGACTTAGGTCTCGGGTTTTTAATTTTCTACCACCGTATTATGGCACTGCCCCAGGTAAAACCGCTACCAAAGGCCGCGAGCACTACTAAATCGCCTTCGTTAATTTTACCTTCTTCCCATGCTTCGGTTAATGCAATAGGGATAGACGCCGCCGTGGTATTCCCGTATTTCATGATGTTGTTAAACACCTGTTCGTCCTTTAATCCAAATTTCTTCTGGATAAACTGCGATATACGCAGATTGGCCTGATGCGGAATCAATAGATTAATATCGGCTGCAGCGAGCTTATTTGCCGTAAGTCCTTCTACAATAACCTCACTAAAACGCACCACTGCATTCTTGAATACAAACTGTCCGTTCATATACGGAAAATAGGATTCATCATTGGGGTCATTATCGGCTATAATATCATTTACCCATCGTTTGCCCATACCGGGAGCTATTAAGGATAATTCTTCTGCATGTTGCCCTTCGGAATGTAAGTGGGTGGACAAAATTCCTTTCTGATTATTTTCTTCCCGACTTAAAACAGCTGCTCCGGCACCATCACCAAAAATAACTGAAACTCCCCTACCCCGGGTTGTCATATCCAATCCGTGGGAATGGAGTTCTGAGCCAATCACCAAAACATTTTTGTACATCCCGCTTTTGATATATTGGTCGGCCACAGAGATGCCATACACAAAACCGGAACACTGGTTACGAACATCCAAAGCCCCAACAGTACCGATGCCTAAATCGCGTTGTACCAAAACCCCGGGACCGGGAAAATAATAGTCGGGACTCAAGGTGGCAAAAATGATGAAGTCGATATCGTTTTTATCAATTCCCGCACGTTCTATAGCAATTTTAGCGGCTTTTACTCCCATAGTAGTGGTGGTATCGCCATCGCCTTTTATCACATGCCGTCTTTCTTTTATCCCGGTACGCTCCTGAATCCACTCATCATTGGTTTCCATTATTTTTGACAAGTCGTCATTGGTTACCACATTGTCCGGGACGTAGTAGCCCAGTCCTATTATTTTAGAATTGTACATATTGATTTATTTGTGGTTTGGAAAAACCCTGAGTTGCCATCTGATTGATAACCGGGTAGGAAAACCATTTTAACAATTAAAGTTACGAATAAATAAAAGATATTCAATAGTGGGGACTTTCTACTTGCTATTTATCAATGTAAGTCGAAAGTCTAAGGTCGAAGGTCCAAAGTCGGAAGTTTCCGGTTTCTAGTTTCAAGGGTTAATTAAAATTATAAACGAATAAACAAATAAACGCATTGCCATCAAACTATCAACGGTCAACGAACAACTAAAAAAGGTTTCTGGTTTGAACTTGTATTTGATTTTTGTATTTGAGTTTGAACTTTATTCTTGAACCTGCACTTTTTTTTGTTTTTGTCATGCTGTCCCGAATGGTCGGGAGAAGAGAAGCATCTTGATCAACTCAAGGATGCTACCACTAGGAAACAAAGGATAAAGTTCAGGTGTACGAAAGATTCTTCTTCTGCTGCGCAGCATCAGAATCACAAAATCAAGCTATCTTGGAGTTTCTTGATTCTTGGTTCAAGTTTCCTGTCTCATCTTTCTTGAATTTGTATTTGATTCTTAAGTTTGAAATTGATTCTTGAACCTGCACTAGAATACTAATCCAAATACCTCCTAAAATTATTCACCTGTACTTCTGCTTTTAAATCGTGCAGCAAATTAAAAAGGCCGAAGAACGTACGATTCATATACAAAAAGTGTTTGGAACCTCTGTTGCCATTCATTTTCCGAATCTGATTGTCATTGGCATACCGCTGACTTAAATCGGCTATTTGATTCCAAAATCCATTATTACCAAAATCGAAGGTTTCTCCATTAAAGGGTGAGGTAAAGAGCGTAAGCATCTCTTTAAACAAACGCGTAAAGAACTCCAACTCCTTAGGAGAATCGGTGGTGGTAAGGATTTCCAGTTCATAGAGCTTTGCCATAAA
>JBGTEN010000327.1:0-3617 GCA_041747755.1 Arenibacter sp.
AGGTTCTGAAATTCAGTATTTACAGGCTAAAGCCAATTACGAAGCTCAGGAAAACACAGTAAATCAACTACAAAGTCAGTTAGCCAAATCTTCTATTAGAGCACCCTTTTCAGGAATTATAGATGATGTCATTAAAGACCAGGGAACCGTGGTTTCTCCGGGACCGGGATCCGAGATATTTCGGATTGTAAATCTTTCAGATATGTATATTGATGTGGAAGTGCCGGAAACCTATTTGAGCAGTATTGCCGTGGGCAAAGAGGCTCAAGTGTATTTTCCGGTGTTAGGAGACACGCTAGTATCCAAAATTCGCCAAACCAGTAATTTTATTAAACCAGGTAACCGTTCTTTTAGCGTTCAAATTGCAATTCCCAATAAGAACAATAATATAAAACCCAATTTGAGCGCAAAAGTGCGTCTAAACGACTATACAAATGGCGAAGCCATCTTAGTGCCTCAAAGTATTATCTCAGAAAACGCAGATGGGCAGCAATATACATACATTGCTGAAAATCCCAACGAAGAAGGAGTGGCCATAGCAAAAAGAGTAATAATTACTACAGGTAAAACACAAACCGGTATGGTAGAAATATTAACAGGAATTGAAGGGGGTAATCATGTCATAAAAGAAGGTGCCAGAAGTGTTAAGGAAGGTCAAAAAGTAAAAATAGCTAACTAAAATCTCCATGAGCAAGCATAAAAAAAACGCAGATAAAGAATTTAGGTTGTCATCTTGGGCTATAGATAACCCTTCGGTAATCTATGTCATGATTGGCCTATTCCTCTGGATTGGTTTCAACTCCTATATGGCCATGCCTAGGGAAGATTTTCCAGAAATTATTGAAACCAAAATCTATGTAAGTACGCCATATCCCGGGAACACCGCTGAAGATATTGAACGATTAATAACCGACCCTTTAGAGGATAGGCTTAAGAATATTAGCAATGTAGTTGAGATTACTTCTACCTCTCAGGAAGATTATGCTATTGTCGTCGTTGAATTCGATGAAGAAATTACCGTTGAAGCTGCTAAACAAAAGGTAAAAGACGAAGTAGATAGTGAAAAGGCAAGTGAAGATTGGCCAACATTTAATGGGGCAAAAGTAGAGCCCAACGTATTTGATCTCAATTTTTCGGAGGAAGTTCCCATCATGAACATCAATTTTACCGGAGATTATCCGGTAGAAAAATTAAAAGATTTTGCTGAACACTTACAAGATATTATAGAGGATCTTCCTGAAGTTAAAAAGGCAGACATTCGTGGCGCCCAAGATAAAGAGGTTGAGATTGCGGTAGATGTTTACAAAATGATGGCCGCCAAAGTAAGTTTTGACGATATCCTTGGAGCTATTAACAATGGTAATATGACCATGTCCGCGGGTAATTTTAAAACCAGTGGACAACGCCGTACGATCCGAATTCTTGGAGAAATTGAAAACCCAACACAATTGCATGATTTTGTAGTAAAGTCAGAAAATGGCGCAGTTTACCTAAAGGATATTGCCGCTGTAAATTTCAATGAAAAAGACAAAACAACCTATGCCCGAGAATTTGGCGAAAATGTGGTGATGCTTGATGTAAAAAAGCGTGCAGGAAGAAACGCCATATCCGCAGCTAATCAGATTAGAGAGATTGTTAAACAAGAACAAGCTAATTATTTTCCCAAAGACCTTCACATATCTATCGCGAACGATTCTTCAAGTAGAACCTTAAATCAGGTAGATGACTTAGTGAACAACATTATTTTTGGAATTATCCTGGTGGTAGGTGTTCTTATGTTCTTTTTGGGTTTTAGAAATGCCCTTTTTGTGGGATTTGCCATCCCAATGTCTATGTTTATGTCATTTATGATTCTTTCCCTTTTAGGATTCACCCTCAATACCATGATTCTTTTTGGAATGATTATGGGTCTGGGAATGCTCGTGGATAACGGTATTGTTGTGGTAGAAAATGTATACCGACTTATGGATGAGGGTATGCCAAGAATTGAGGCAGCCAAAAAAGGAATTGGAGAAATTGCAGTGCCTATCATAATTTCTACAGCAACTACCGTTGCAGCTTTTGTGCCTTTAGGGCTATGGCCCGGAATTTTTGGACAATTCATGATATTTTTCCCTATCACATTATCTGTGGTGCTCGGCTCCTCCCTATTTGTAGCCATTTTCATGAATTCCATGTTGGTCTCCAATTTTATGGAAATTGGGGAAAAAGAATTAAGCTTAAAACAGTTAATTCGTCTGAGCATCATATTGGGTGGAATTGGTCTCTTAATTTTGATTTTTGGAGGAGCAGTAAGAGGTATGGGATCGGTTATTATTGTTACCGCAGCTATGTTTTGGGTTTATAAGTACATTCTAAAAAAATGGGCTCTTAATTTTCAAAAAAATACGATGTCCCGATTTGAAAATTGGTATGAAAGAAGACTGGTACACGCCCTTCGCGGCAGGAATGTCTACTGGTATTTTGGAACTACCTTTGCGCTCTTAATTGTTGTCTTTATGCTCTTTGGAATGTCTGTAGGCAAAGGAAGAACAAAAATCGAATTTTTCCCTGATAACAAGCCCAATGAAATTTATGTATACATTGAATATCCGGAAGGTACCGATATTGAAAGAACCAATGCCATTACGCTGGAAGTAGAGAAAAAAGTGTATGAGGTGGTAAACGACGGTGCATACATGAAGAATAACGAGAACTTTATGGTCTCCTCTGCGGTATCTCAAGTAGGCGAAGGTGCCGGTAATCCGTTAACTGATGGAGGCTCGGCTGCAGAAATGCCCCATCGTGGTAAATTAACCGTGAACTTCAGTGAATATAAATACCGAAATGGTATAAATACGGAAGAAATTAGAGCCAAAGTGCAAAACGCAGTAAGTGGTATTTTTCCAGGAGTTACCATTTCTGTGGAAAAAGATGCTAACGGTCCTCCTGCAGGTTATCCAATAAACATAGAATTAGCCGGCAAGGACTACGATCAACTTATAAATACTGCCGAAGATATCCGAAATTTCATCAATACCAAAAACATTGCAGGTATTGAAGAAATTAAAATTGATGTTAATAAAAGTAAACCTTCAATGCAGGTACAAGTAGATCGGGAAAAAGCAGGGAAACTTGGGGTGTCTGCAGGTCAGGTTGGTAATCAATTAAGGCGTTCCCTATTTGGTGAAAAGGCCGGTGTTTATAAAAAGGACGGTGAAGATTACGATATCAATATAAGGTTTAGCGAGGATTTGAGGTACAACAAAAGTGCCCTTTTTAATCAAAATATTGTATTTCGAGATCCGGCCAATGGTCAGATTAAAGAAATTCCTATTTCCGCCATAGCAACAGAAAGAAATACCTCTGCTTTTAGTGCCATAAAGCATAGGGATGGTAAGCGCGTTGTAACCGTATATTCAGGCCTAAAACCAGGTTTTACAGATGCCGCAGCCATAGTTGCGGAGATACAGGAAGAAATGAAAAATTTTGAAAACCTTCCTGAGGATATAAAAATTGATTACACTGGGCAAATTGAAGAGCAAAACAAACAAATGATGTTTTTAGTTGGTGCTTTTTTCTCAGGTCTGGGGCTAATTATGCTAATCCTCATTTTTCAATTTGGAGGTATTTCAAAA
>JBGTEN010000328.1:0-16525 GCA_041747755.1 Arenibacter sp.
TGCTTTCCTTGTTTCAAACTAGTAATCTTATGATATTCCCAACGTAAAGTTTGGCCTAGGCGTTTGAGCTGTTCTCCCAGAAACTCAGCTTCAAATAAATTTTTCCCTCCATCTTCTGTATCGTTTTTCCACCATTGTGGATATTTCTTTTCCATATCCAATGGCATTAATCCGGAAAACAATGCATTGCGGGCGTATTGCGTTGCGGTTGGCAAAATACTGAAATAGGAAGCTTCTTTTGTCTTTTTATAGTAAGCACCTATAGTATCTTCAAAGGCCAGCCATTGGTCATACCGTAAATTATCAATCACTATAAAAAGTGTTTTTTTATCTTTTAATTCGGGCAAGACTAGTTCCCTAAACAGTGTATGCGACATAACAGGTCGGTCTGTATCCGTAAACCAATTAGCGTAATTTTTATCTACAAATTTCCCAAATTGGTTGTTGGCCTCGGTTTTCTGGGATTCCAAAATTTCGAACATACTGGAATCTTCAATTTCTTCCAATCGCAATTCCCAAGAAATTAATCTTTTATACAACTCCGCCCACCCCTCGTAACTATTTACCATGGAAAGATCCATAGCTATTTTTCGAAATTCCTGCTGATAATTAGAAGTGGTTTTTTCGGATACCAAACGGGAATGATCCAAATTCTTTTTTAAGGAAAGCAAGATTTGATTCGGATTGACCGGTTTTATCAGGTAATCTGCTATTTTGGAACCTATGGCCTCTTCCATAATAAGCTCTTCTTCACTCTTGGTAATCATAACCACAGGGATAGAATTGTCAATATTTTTTATCTCTGTTAAAGTCTCCAACCCTGAAATACCGGGCATATTTTCATCTAAAAAAACAATGTCAACTCTTCTTTCCCGAATTTCATCTAACGCCTCTTGCCCACTTTTGCAGGTTACCACTTGATAATTCTTGCTTTCTAAAAACAAAATATGGGGTTTCAATAAATCGATCTCATCATCTGCCCACAATATAATTATTTTACTCATTTAGTCTAGTTTAAATAAAATGCCTGATTTGGTAAAAAGCAAAGAATATCAAAAAAAAGAGAATAAATCCAACGCTATGTTTTGGTTTAAGGTCTCAAGGCAATTGCATAACTTTGGATTCTTTATCTTAAAAAATCTATTTTGATAAAATCAAACAAGCTGAAAATTTTTAATGATCCAATTTACGGATTTATTAGAATACCCAATACACTTATTTTTGACCTTATCGCTGAACCCTACTTTCAGCGTCTACGAAGAATTTCACAAATGGGCCTTTCCTATTTAGTTTATCCGGGGGCACACCATACCCGCTTTCATCATGCGCTGGGGTGTATGCATTTAATGCAGCAAGCAATACAAATACTTCGTTTTAAGGAAGTTGAGATAACGAAAGAGGAAGAGGACGGACTTTTAGCTGCTATTTTGCTGCATGATATTGGTCATGGTCCATTCTCTCATGCCATGGAGCACAGTATTGTTTTTGATATAAATCACGAGCAGATTTCATTGTTATTTATGGAAAGACTTAATGCCAAGTTTAACGGGAAGTTAACTGTTGCTATCGCGATTTTCAAAGGAACATACCCCAAAAAATTTCTAAATCAGTTGGTGTCGAGTCAGCTGGATATGGATCGTCTGGATTATTTAAAACGCGATAGTTTTTACACAGGGGTTGCCGAAGGAAATATTAACGCAGAGCGGCTCATTACTATGCTCAATGTTATTAATGGGGAATTGGTAGTTGAGGAAAAGGGTATTTATTCAGTGGAAAAGTTTTTAATGGCTAGGCGATTTATGTACTGGCAGGTATATCTTCATAAAACGGGTTTAGTTGCCGAACAATTGTTAATCCGCATATTGCATCGGGCCAAGGAACTTTTAGACCGTGGAGAATCTATCGAAGCTAGCTCGCCATTGCTGTTCTTTATGCGTAACAGCATAACAAAAGAAAGTTTTAATGAAAGTACCCTTGATGTATTTGCACAATTAGATGATGTGGATATTTTGGCATCAATAAAATCATGGCAGCATCATCCTGATTTTGTTCTCTCTCAGTTATGTGGAATGCTGCTTAACAGACAATTGTTGAAGACTAAGATGAGGAGTAAGACTTTTGAGAATCAAAACATTGAAGAATTTTTGGAAAAATATCAAAAGCTAAACGGTATTTCCAGAAAAGAGGCAGGTTATTTTGTGTTTTCAGGGGAGGTTGAAAATCAAGCTTATAATCGGGAAAAACAAAACATCAACATTTTAAAACGAAATGGAAAAATTCAGGATGTAGCTAAAGTATCCGATCATTTGAATATTCAGGCACTTTCTAAAAAGGTAACCAAATTTTATATGTGCTACCCCAAAGATGCTATTTGACAATTTTTCTTACTTTTGTCTCCATGGAATTTACAGCTAGTCAAATTGCGGGTATTTTAGAAGGGGAGGTCGAGGGAAACCCTGAAATAGCCGTTCATAAACTGGCAAAGATTGAGGAAGGGGAAAAGGGATCCTTAACATTTCTGGCTAATCCAAAATACACTTCGTTTATTTATACAACTAAGGCTTCCATTACTATTGTAAATAGGGATTTTGTTCCAGATCAGCACTTAAATACTACCTTAATTAAAGTGGACGATGCATACCTTTCTTTTTCCAAACTATTAGATTATTACAATCAGGTTAAGAACAATAAAACCGGAATAGAAAATCCTGTTTTTATCTCAGAAAATGTTAGTTATGGGGAGGATTTTTACATGGGAGCATTTTCCTATTTGGGAAACAATGTGAAGTTGGGGAATAGTGTAAAAATATATCCAAATGTATATATTGGAGACAATGTAGTTGTTGGCAATAATGTAACCATTTTTGCTGGTGCAAAAATTTATTCGGAAACAGAAATTGGTAACAATTGCTTTATACATAGTGGTGTAATTTTGGGAGCTGATGGGTTTGGATTTAGTCCTAATGCCAATGGCGAATTCACAAAAATACCCCAGACAGGGAAGGTTATTTTGGAAGATAATGTTGATGTCGGTGCAGGAACTACAATAGATAGGGCTACTTTGGGAGCTACGATTTTACGAAAAGGAGTCAAACTAGATAATCAAATACAGATAGCTCACAATGTAGAGATTGGTGAACACACCGTAATTGCCGCGCAAACGGGAATAGCCGGTTCTACTAAAATAGGAAAATATTGCAGAATAGGAGGACAAGTTGGCATAGTGGGCCATATAACAATTGGAGACAGAGTTAAGATACAGGCGCAATCCGGGATTGGTAGAAATGTTAAGGATGATGAAATATTACAAGGTTCGCCGGCTTTAAATTACGGGGATTACAATAAATCCTACGTACACTTTAAAAATTTACCGAAGATTTTGGATAGAATTGATAAAATTGAAAAAAGGGTTGACAGTGAATAAAACAGCCATTAAACAACGAACAATTGCCAGAGAGGTCACACTAAAGGGTGTTGGACTCCATACAGGCGAAAATGTTACCTTAAAATTTGTACCAGCTCCCGAGAATCATGGTTATGCTTTTAAAAGGGTAGATTTAGACGGGTCTCCAATAATCGAGGCGGATGCAAACTATGTAGTCAATACGCAAAGAGGCACCAATCTCGAAAAAAGGGGGGTTAAAATACAGACGTCAGAACATGTATTGGCGGCTTTGGTTGGTTTGGAAATTGATAATGTACTAATTGAATTAGATTCTCCGGAACCTCCCATTATGGATGGGTCTTCCAAATTTTTTGTGCAGGCTCTGGAAGAAGCTGGTATTGTAGAACAAGGAGCAGAAAGGGATGAATATGTTGTAAAAGAAGTGATTTCCTATAAAGACGAGGCGACAGGAAGTGAAATAACAGTAATTCCGTCTGAAGAGTATCAGGTTACTGCAATGGTGGACTTTGGAACCAAAGTATTGGGAACGCAAAATGCTACTCTGGATCGTTTATCTGATTTTAAAAAAGAGATAGCCGACGCAAGAACATTTAGCTTTTTACATGAGCTAGAGATGCTTTTGGAAAACGGTCTGATCAAAGGTGGAGACCTTAATAATGCTATTGTTTATGTAGATAAAGAAATATCTTCTGCTACGATGAAAAGATTACAAAAGGCATTTAACAAAGAAAAATTATCCGTTAAACCAAATGGTATTTTGGATAATCTCACCTTACATCAACCCAATGAGGCGGCAAGACACAAATTGTTAGATGTTATAGGCGATTTAGCTTTAGCAGGAACCCGAATAAGGGGCAAGGTAATTGCCAATAAACCGGGACATTTTGTAAATACCCAGTTCGCAAAAAAAATAGCAAAAATCATAAAGTTGGAAAAGAGGAACAACGTTCCCACGTACGATTTGAATCGTACTCCTTTGATGGATATCCATCAAATTATGGCCATGTTACCTCACCGGCCACCTTTTTTGTTAATCGACAGAATTCTGGAACTTTCCGAAAGCCATGTGGTAGGCATGAAAAATGTTACGATGAACGAACCTTTTTTCATTGGTCACTTCCCCGGAGCACCTGTTATGCCAGGAGTTTTACAGGTTGAAGCTATGGCGCAAACAGGCGGTATTTTGGTCTTAAGTACCGTACCCGATCCGGAAAATTATCTTACCCTTTTTATGAAGATTGATAATGTAAAATTTAAACAAAAAGTATTACCGGGCGACACCCTTATATTTCATTGTAGCCTGATTACCCCCATAAGAAGAGGAATATGCCACATGCAAGCTTATGCCTACGCCAACGGAAAACAGGTCTGTGAAGCTGAGATGATGGCTCAAATAGTTAAAAAACAATAGATGAATCAACCCTTAGCTTATATACATCCTGGTGCCAAAATAGCCAAAAACGTTGTTGTTGAACCTTTTACCACAATACACAATAATGTTATCATTGGTGAAGGAACTTGGATTGGATCTAATGTTACTATTATGGAAGGTGCCAGAATAGGAAAAAATTGCAATATTTTTCCGGGAGCTGTTATCTCTGCGCCACCGCAGGACCTCAAGTATAATGGAGAAGAGACTACCGTAATAATTGGTAATAATACAACAATCAGGGAATGTGCAACGATACACAAGGGTACTTCAGACAGATTAAAAACAGTAATAGGAAATAATTGTCTCATCATGGCGTATTGTCATGTGGCACATGACTGTTTTATTGGGAACAATTGTATTTTTTCTAACAATTCTACCTTAGCTGGGCATGTTACCATCGGTGACAATGTTATTCTAGCAGGATTAGTTGCTGTTCATCAGTTTGTGTCTATTGGTAACCACGCGTTCGTCACAGGTGGCTCCTTGGTAAGGAAAGATGTACCCCCATATGTTAAAGCGGCAAGGGAACCTTTATCTTACGTGGGTATAAACTCTGTAGGTTTGCGGAGAAGGGGGTTCGACTCAAATAAAATACGAGAAATTCAAGACATTTATAGGATTTTATATCAGAAGAATTACAACAATTCTCAGGCAGTACGCATTATAGAAGCAGAAATGGAGGCAACTCCGGAACGCGATGAAATTTTACAGTTTATAAGGGATTCTCAGCGAGGAATCATGAAAGGATATTTTAGTATAAATTAAAATAAATTATGGCTTCAACATCAGATATTAGAAAAGGTTTATGTATCAGGTTTAACAATGATATTTACAAGATTATTGAGTTTTTACACGTAAAACCGGGGAAAGGTCCTGCATTTGTGAGAACAAAACTAAAGAGTGTGACCAATGGACGGGTTATAGACAATACGTTTTCAGGAGGACATAAAATTGAGGATGTACGGGTAGAAACCAGAACCTACCAATTCTTATACGCTGAGGGCGAAAATTATCATTTTATGAATACGGATGATTACAACCAAATAAGTTTGTTGGAAAGCGTATTGGATGCGCCTACCTTACTGAAGGAAGGAGAATTAGTGACCATCTTATTCAATACAGAAGATAGTATGCCTTTATCTGTAGATATGCCTGCAAGTGTAATTCTTGAAGTTGTTCATGCGGAGCCCGGGGTAAAGGGTAATACAGCAACTAATGCCACAAAACCGGCTACCGTGGAGACCGGTGCAAAAGTAAATGTTCCTCTTTTTATTAACGAAGGTGATAAAATTAAGATAGAGACTGAAAAAGGAACCTATATGGAACGCGTAAAATAAAACTAAGTAATGCAAAAGAGTACCGCCAAAGTCTAGTCTAAGGTTATTTATTTGCGTTAAATTAGGTTTTAGTTTCCATAATTAGCAAATCTCATAAAATGAAATTTCCCATACCGTATACCTTAAAGCAGATTGCTACTATACTCAATACTGATTTTGTAGGAAATTCGGAGTTCCCTATCCTTGGAATGAACGAAATTCATGTGGTAGAGATAGGCGATATCGTTTTTGTAGACCATCCCAAATACTATGATAAGGCTTTAAAGTCCATAGCCAGCGTTGTATTAATTAATAAGAATGTCGATTGTCCTGAGGGAAAAGCTCTTTTGATTTCAGATGATCCTTTTCGGGACTTTAATAGACTAACAAATTTTTTTAAGCCTTTCGAAAAAGCAACTAGTATTGTAGCTCCTTCCGCCAGAATTGGAAAAGATACAGTTATCCAACCAAACGTGTTTATCGGAAATAATGTAGTCATTGGAGATCATTGCTGTATTCATGCAAATGTTTCAATTTATGATAATTGTATTATTGGTAATTATGTCACCATTCATGCAGGAACTGTTCTCGGATCCGACGCTTTTTATTACAAAAAAAGACTGGAAGGATTTGATAAGTTGCTATCGGGTGGCAGGGTGATTATTGAGGATAACGTCGATATTGGCGCTCTTTGCAGTATTGATAAAGGCGTTTCCGGGGATACCGTTATACGGGAAGGGACCAAATTAGATAACCAAGTGCAAGTGGGTCATGATACGGTAATTGGAAAGAAATGTTTAATCGCTGCCCAAACAGGAATTGCGGGCTGTGTAGTTATTGAAGATGAAGTTACCTTATGGGGTCAGGTAGGAGTAACTAGTGCAGCTACAATTGGTAAAAAGGCTATAGTGTTAGCGCAAACTGGTGTTTCTAAGTCCTTGGAAGGGGGCAAAACGTATTTTGGAAGTCCGGTCGAAGAAGCCCGAGAAAAATTAAAACAGATGGCATACATAAAAAGAATACCGGAAATTTTAAAAAAATTAAAAGAATAATAGGTTTTCCTTTTTGAACCCCTATTTTTGTGATTCATAAAAAACAACCAAAGAGAATTATGAGTGTTTTAGTCAACAAGGATTCAAAGATTATAGTACAAGGTTTTACGGGCAGCGAAGGTACTTTTCATGCAGAACAGATGATCGAATACGGTACCAATGTAGTGGGTGGAGTAACTCCGGGGAAAGGTGGACAAGAACATCTTGGTAAACCTGTATTTGATACTGTTGAAGATGCAGTCAAAAAGGTTGCCGCGGATGTTTCTATAATTTTTGTGCCACCTGCTTTTGCTGCAGATGCCATTATGGAGGCCGCAAATGCGGGCATCAAAGTTATAATTACTATTACGGAGGGTATTCCGGTGGCTGATATGGTAAAGGCCAATAATTATATTAAGAATATGGACTGCCGTTTAATTGGACCAAACTGTCCGGGAGTAATAACCCCCGGCGAGGCCAAAGTAGGCATTATGCCCGGGTTTGTATTCAAAAAGGGTCATGTTGGCATCGTATCAAAATCGGGAACATTAACCTATGAGGCGGCCGATCAGGTGGTGCGCCAAGGTTTGGGTATTACTACTGCTATTGGTATAGGAGGCGATCCAATTATTGGAACAACAACTAAAGAGGCCGTTGAGTTACTCATAAATGATCCGGAAACTCATTGTGTAGTAATGATTGGCGAAATAGGAGGGCAATTGGAAGCTGATGCTGCAAACTGGTATAAAAATAGTGGAAGTAAAAAGCCTATAATTGGCTTTATCGCAGGTGAAACTGCACCGGCAGGTAGAACGATGGGTCATGCGGGGGCAATTGTTGGCGGTAGTGATGATACCGCCCAGGCTAAAAAGCGCATTATGAGAGAATGTGGTATTCATGTTGTAGATTCTCCTGCAGAAATTGGTAAAAAAGTGAAAGAGGTTATGGGATAATTAACCCTCAGATATTTTATTAAAATCCCGCAATCGTCGGGATTTTTTTTACCTTTTTCTGAAACAAGACTTATATTTGAAATTAAACAAATCAAATTTCTTAAAAAATGAAATTATTAGAAGGCAAAAATGTAATCATCACCGGAGCAAGTAGGGGTATTGGAAGAGGAATTGCAGAGGTTTTCGCAAATCATGGAGCCAATGTGGCATTTACCTATAGTTCCAGTGAGGCACCTGCGCTTGAATTGGAAAATGAGCTCACTTCAAAAGGTGTAAAAGCAAAGGCTTACAAAAGTAATGCCGCCAGTTACAGCGAATCGGAACAGTTAATTACCAAAATTTTGGAAGATTTTGGAGGAATAGATATTTTAATAAACAATGCAGGAATCACAAAAGACAATCTGTTAATGCGGATGGGGGAAGAGGATTTTGATACCGTAATCGAAACAAACTTAAAGTCCGTTTTTAATATGACCAAGGCAGTGCAGCGTACTTTTTTGAAGCAACGCAGTGGCTCTATTATTAACATGAGCAGTGTTGTTGGAGTTAAAGGAAATGCAGGGCAAACCAATTACGCAGCATCTAAAGCAGGAATGATTGGATTTACAAAGTCTGTAGCCTTGGAATTGGGATCCAGAAATATTCGCTGCAACGCTATTGCACCGGGCTTTATTGAAACAGAGATGACCGATAAGTTAGATGAGAAAACGGTTCAAAGTTGGCGAGATGGAATTCCTCTAAAACGAGGTGGCTCTCCGGAAGATGTAGCTAATGCCTGTTTGTTTTTTGCTTCAGATCTTTCTGCTTATGTTACCGGGCAGGTGTTAAATGTAGATGGTGGCATGCTGACTTAACAACAGTTTACAATCTTTATTTAGCCTTTTTGATAAGTTTAATTGAATATCACACTTTGAATAAAAGGTTCTTTTGTGGACAAATCCCATTGCAATTAAACCGGAATAGCACTAATCCATGCAAATAGAAACTATACTTTTAATTTTACTTGCAGGCTTGGCGTCTTTAGCAATTGTTTGGTTTCAGTATTATTACGCCACTAAAAAAAGAGGAAACTGGTATCTTTTGGTTTCCTTTTTACGTTTCTTGGCGTTGTTTGGTCTTTTTTTACTTCTTATCAATCCGAAGTTTATTAAGTATGAGTTAAGTCTGGAAAAGACACATCTAATAGTTTTGGTAGATAATTCCACTTCAATAGCAGCTCAAGAAGGTGTAAATCAAATAACTTCAATTTTAAATCAGATTGAAGGAAATAAAAAACTATCTGAAAAATTTAATATAAAACAATATGGTTTTGGATCTGTTCTCAACGATAGCCGCAACACTAGTTTTACTGAAAAAAGTACGAACATAGCAAGGGCACTTGCCCAAGTACATACAATTTACGGCAAGTCCAACAAGGCGCTAATTTTAGTTACCGATGGCAATCAAACAATAGGAGAGGATTATGAGTTTAGTATTAGGGAGCAAAAGTCGCCTATTTATCCTATCGCCGTAGGAGATACTACCAGATACCAAGATCTTAGAATTGATTATATCAACAGTAATAGTTATGCTTTTTTAAGGAATAAGTATCCTCTTGAAATTTTTACATCTTATGATGGTGAAGGTACAATTGCATCAACAATTACTGTGGCCGTGGATGGCAAAACAGTTGCGCAGGAAAAGATTAGTTTTTCTAAAGCTAATAATTCAAGGGTAACAACGGTATTATTGGAGGCAAATTCAATTGGAGTTAAAAACATCAATGTTTCTATAAATCCCTTTAATCTTGAAAAAAATGTTTTCAATAACCAAAAACAAGTGGTGGTAGAGGTTATAGATGAGCAGACGAATATTGGTATCATTTCAGAAATAGTGCATCCCGATATCGGTGCCTTAAAAAAGGCTATCGAAAGCAATGAGCAACGTTCCGCGTCCGTTTTTAAAACGAACACAGACTTTAAAGCTTTTGAAAATATCGACTTATTTATTTTATACCAACCCAATGCTTCATTTAAATCAATCTATGATTTTATAAAACAAAAAAAGCTAAATACATTCACTATTACAGGGCCTCAAACGGATTGGAATTTTCTCAACTCGGTCCAAAGTAGCTTTAGTAAAGCAAATTATAATCAAATTGAGGAAATCATTCCGGTGCTAAATCCTTCCTTTGCTAATTTTGATATTTCCAATTTTTCCGTGGCCGGATTTCCTCCTTTGGATGGTACCTTGGGTGAAATTAGCATAACAGTACCAAGTGAAGTACTATTTACTCAGCGAATTATGGGAGTTGAATTGAATGAACCTTTATTAGTGACTATAAATCAGGATTTGGAACGAGAAGCAGTACTTTTTGGTGAAAATATTTGGAAATGGAGGATGCAAAGTTTTCGAAACGACAGAAATTTCAATGCTTTTGATGATTTTATGGGGAAGCTCATACTCTTCTTAGCTACAAATACCGTCAGGAACAAATTTAATGTGGAGTATAAAGCGGTTTATCAAGGTAGCAATGAAGCGAGAATTACGGCAACCTATTTTGATGAAACCTTTGTTTTTGATGCCAACGCTACTATTGTATTAAAGCTAACCTCTAGAGAAACAGGTGAAGTAAAGGAAGTTCCAATGTTGTTAAAAAGAAATTATTATGAAACAGACTTAAGCAATTTGAGTGCGGGAGTATATGATTTTATAGCAACAGTAGCTAATCAAAATCTGTCTAAATCGGGCAGTTTTGTAATTCAGGATTTTGACGTAGAAAAACAATTTATCTCCACGGATCATGCAAAACTCAATAGATTAGCCAATACAACAAACGGAAAATTATATTTTCCGGAAGAAATAGAAGTCCTGCTGCAAGATGTACTTGCAGATAGTCGGTTTCTGCCAATTCAGAAAAGCAAACAAAATGTTGTATCTTTAATCGATTTTCGGATACTCTTGGTGATTATTGTAATTGCCCTTGGAATAGAATGGTTTATCAGAAAATTCAATGGATTAATTTAAACAAATCAAACAAAATCAAATGGACAAATTGCCAAAAATTGCGTTGCCCGCAATATTCATTATTATCATTTTAATTATTCTAATTTCAAAATCGGCTGTGACAATTGCCTCAGGACAGGCTGGTGTGCTATACAAAACATTTGGTGGTGGTGTTGTTACTGATCAACCACCTTTGGGAGAAGGATTTCATATAGTTGCTCCTTGGAATAATGTTACCGTATATGAAGTAAGACAACAAGAGGTCTATGAAAAAATGCAGGTACTTTCTTCAAATGGTTTGGAGATTAAACTGGATGCCTCTATTTGGTTCGAGCCAATTCGCTCTACCCTAGGTAAATTGCATCAGGAAAAAGGAGAGGAATATGTGCAAAGAGTATTATTACCCACAATTCGTTCTGCTGCAAGGAGTGTTGTTGGGCGTTATACTCCGGAACAATTATATTCCAGCAAACGAGATGCCATCCAAGACGAAATTTATCAGGAGACGAAGAAAATTGTAGATGGACAATATATTCAGTTAAATGAAGTTTTGGTGCGTGATGTTACTTTGCCGCCAACCATTAAAGAGGCTATTGAACGAAAGCTACGTCAAGAACAAGAATCTTTGGAGTATGAGTTTAGGTTGGTAACAGCACAAAAGGAAGCAGAAAAAGTACGTATTGAAGCCCAAGGTAAAGCAGATGCCAATAAAATACTTAGTGCTTCACTTAATGATCAAATCTTAAGGGACAAAGGTATAGATGCAACATTAAGGTTGGCAGAATCACCAAATTCAAAGGTGGTAGTTATTGGTGGTGGCGAAGGAGGTATGCCCTTAATCTTAGGAAATAATTAAAAATAGTAGGACTAAAGTTTTTTTGAATTAAAATAAATTTTAATTTTACGCCACAATGAAGAACAACAATACACATCATCATTTTTGCACTTGCGCTCAGGCGAGGTAGAAATGTATTGTAGTATTACAAAATATTTAAAACCCGTTTGAGCAATCAGACGGGTTTTTTGTTTACCATAAAGAAAGTGAAATATAACCAATTTACGCATGACAAAAATTAGAATAGCCATACAAAAGGCAGGGAGATTACACGAGGACTCCTTACAGTTATTAAAGGATTGTGGAATTTCCATTGATAATGGGCGTGACCAGCTAAAGGCTGTTTCTAGAAATTTTCCACTTGAGGTTTTTTATCTTAGAAATGGTGATATTCCACAGTATCTCAGGGATGGGGTTGTGGACATAGCTATAATTGGGGAAAACGTTCTTATAGAGAAAGGAGGAGATATAATTATAGCTGAAAAGTTGGGATTCTCAAAATGTAAAGTTTCTCTTGCTATACCTAAAACAGTTAAATATACTTCGGTAAAGGATTTTCAAGGTAAAAAAATAGCTACTTCCTATCCAAATACAGTAAAGTCCTATTTGGATAGTAGAGGTGTAACCGCAGAATTACACCTGATTACAGGCTCAGTGGAAATTGCTCCCAACATAGGATTAGCAGATGCTATTTGCGATATTGTATCGAGCGGCAGCACACTTTTCAAAAACAATTTAAAAGAAGTTGAGGTGATGCTTACAAGTGAGGCGGTTCTGGCAGTATCTCCGAGTATTTTGCCTGAAAGGACTAGTATACTTGAGCAGTTACAGTTTCGGATTCAATCCGTACTACGGGCAAGACAATCTAAATATGTATTGTTGAATGCACCCAATGACAAGCTAGATGCGATTATTGCCCTTTTACCCGGTATGAGGAGTCCAACGGTACTACCTTTAGCTGAGGAGGGGTGGAGCTCTGTTCACACCGTAATCAACAAAGACAAATTTTGGGAGGTAATTACAGAGTTGAAGAAGGCGGGAGCTGAAGGTATTCTGGTATGCCCTATCGAAAAAATGGTATTATAAAGAGAAATGAACAAAATATACAAACCAGCCAAAGCAGATTGGAAAACGGTTTTAAAACGACCCACACAAAGCGTCTCTGATATAGAAGATACGGTCAATACCATCTTCAAACAAGTGGAGAAAGAAGGGAATCGACTTATAAAGGAGTTTACAGAAAAGTTTGATGGAGTCAAATTAGAATCCATTTCTGTTTCGGATTTGGAAATCAACAAAGCAGCTAGCTTAGTTTCAGAAGAATTGAAAGCCGCTATACAGCTGGCAAAGCGAAATATCGAAAAATTTCATAAAGCCCAGTTTACGGAAAGAGTTGAAGTAGAAACTACAAAAGGAGTGTTGTGTTGGCAGGAAAAAAGACCCATTCAAAAAGTAGGGCTATACATTCCCGGGGGAACGGCGCCTTTATTTTCAACCATTTTGATGCTTGCTGTACCGGCTCAAATTGCTGGTTGTAAAGAAATAATTTTGTGCTCTCCACCAAATAAAGAAGGAAAAATTAATCCCGCCATACTGTATACTGCGCACTTATGTGGCGTGACGCAAATTTTTAAAGTTGGTGGTATTCAGGCAATCGCGGGGATGACGTTTGGAACAGAAACTATTCCACAGGTATATAAAATTTTTGGACCGGGGAATCAATATGTCACCGTGGCCAAACAAATTGCAACCAAATATGGGGTGGCTATAGATATGCCCGCCGGACCTAGTGAGCTTCTTGTAGTGGCCGACGATACTGCCAATGCAGCTTTTGTTGCATCGGACTTATTGAGTCAGGCTGAACATGGTGTAGATAGTCAAGTGATTCTAGTGTCCACTTCTAAACATTTTATCGATTTGGTGGAAGCCGAAATTGAAAACCAAATTAGTGTGCTCCCCAGAAAGGATATTGCTCAGAAAGCAATCAACAACAGTAAACTCATTTACGTGGAAGATGATCAAACAGCCATCGACCTAATCAATGAATACGGCCCCGAACACTATATTGTATGTGTTGCAAATGAAGACTTTTATCTGGAAAATACAATAAATGCAGGTTCTGTGTTTATTGGAAATTATACCCCTGAGAGTGCCGGAGATTATGCTTCCGGAACCAACCATACCCTTCCCACCAATGGGTATGCCAAACAATACAGTGGGGTACATCTGGATAGCTTTATGAAGAGTATGACCTTTCAGAAATTGTCAAAAGAAGGGATTCAAAACATAGGAAAAGCCATAGAAATTATGGCGGAGGCAGAAGGGCTTCAAGCACATAAAAATGCAGTGACATTACGATTAAATAGCTTAAAATGAAAAAGGGTTTTAACTTAGATAATATCATTAGGGAAAATGTAAAAGGTTTAAAACCTTATTCTTCTGCCCGGGATGAGTATGTGTCCGATGGTTCCGAAATGGTATTTTTGGATGCCAATGAAAACCCATTTCAAAACGGTGTGAATCGTTATCCCGATCCGCAACAGCGCAATTTAAAATCTGTTTTAGCTGGGCAAAAAGGAGTAGGACTAGAAAATATACTTTTGGGTAATGGGAGCGATGAGGTATTGGATCTTATTTTTAGAGCTTTTTGCGAGCCTAGGGTAGATAATATCATCACCTTACCGCCCACTTATGGCATGTATTCTGTTTTAGCCAATATCAATTCGGTTTTCAATAAGGAAGTTGTACTTACGGCAGATTTTCAACCCAATCTTGAAGCGATTTTGGATCAGGTAGATGATTTTACCAAAATTATCTTTTTATGCTCTCCGAATAATCCCACTGGGAATAGTATTAATGAAGATAAAATCACTCACTTACTGAGAAATTTTGATGGACTAGTGGTTATCGATGAGGCGTATATCGATTTCTCGAAAAATAAGAGCTGGTTATTTCAATTGGATAACTATCCCAATTTGGTTATTACCCAGACCTTGTCCAAAGCCTATGGCATGGCCGGAATTCGATTGGGAATTTGTTACGCCTCGACTGAAATTATTACCGTTTTGAACAAAATAAAACCCCCATATAATGTAAACGAACTTACCCAACAAAGGGCTATGGAACGGGTTTTAAATGTGGATCGTGTTGCTCAGGAAGTAAAGTCCATTTTAGAGGAAAGAGCAATTTTATCCAACGCTTTAAAAACAGTTCATTTTGTTTCGGAGGTATTTGACACGGATGCTAACTTTATTTTAGCTAAAGTAGACGATGCCAATAAAAGGTATCAAGAACTTTTGGAAAGGGGTATTGTGATAAGAAACAGAACTACTCAGGCCTTGTGCGAGAACACTTTACGCTTTACGGCGGGAACACCAGAAGAAAATAAAAAATTGATTGAAGTTTTAAAGGATATATAATGAAAAAAGTACTTTTTATTGATAGGGATGGTACCATCATCAAAGAGACGGTAGACGAGCAAATCGACGCTTTTGAAAAGATGGTGTTTTACCCAAAAGCCTTTACCTATTTAGGAAGAATTGCAAAAGAGCTGGATTATGAACTCGTCATGATTACAAATCAGGACGGTTTGGGAACGGCTTCTTTTCCGGAAGAAACTTTTTGGCCTGTACATAATTTCATTCTCAAATCCTTTGAAAACGAAGGAGTTGTATTTGATCAAGTTTTTTTGGATCGCACCTTTCCGCACGAAAATGCCCCTACCCGAAAACCGGGAACCGGCCTACTTACAGCTTATTTTTCGGATGAGTATGACTTAGAGAACTCCTTTGTAATAGGCGATCGCTTAACAGATATGGAATTAGCGAAAAACTTAGGATCAAAGGGAATCTTTATTAACGATGAGACGCATTTAGGAACAGGGGAAATTACCGTAAAGCGTGATGAATTAGATTCCTATATAGCCCTTGAAACCAACAATTGGGAAAAAATTTATGAATTTCTGAAATTAAAAGATCGAGTTTCAGAAATCGGCAGGAAAACCAACGAAACGGATATTCAAATCAAGGTGAATCTCGATGGCACTGGAAAAAGTACTATTGACACCGGACTCGAATTTTTTGATCATATGTTAGATCAGCTAGCCCGACATGGACAAATGGATTTAGAGATCAAAGTCAATGGTGATTTGGAAGTCGATGAGCATCATACTATAGAAGATACAGCCATTGCGTTGGGAGAAGTATTTCATAAAGCTTTAGGCAATAAATTGGGAATTGAGCGCTATGGGTTTTGTCTGCCGATGGATGATTGTTTAGCGCAGGTAGCCATAGATTTTGGAGGTCGGAATTGGTTGGTTTGGGAAGCCGATTTTAAGCGCGAAAAAATAGGGGAAATGCCTACTGAAATGTTTTATCATTTTTTTAAATCTTTTACCGATGGGGCCAAAGCCAACTTAAATGTTAAAGCGGAGGGCACCAATGAACACCATAAAATTGAAGCAATTTTTAAGGCCTTTGCTAAATCAATTAAAATGGCGGTGAAGCGTGATGTAGAGAAAATGGTATTACCGACTACAAAAGGGATGCTGTAACCCCAAAGGGGAATT
>JBGTEN010000329.1:0-10843 GCA_041747755.1 Arenibacter sp.
GCTGTGGCTTGGCCGCGTGCTAATTGTAGGTGGTGCCGGTTATATCTTAAGTACTTTTATCGGCTATATGGGGGTAACGGGTTCAGGGGTAGGTATGCTCACTATTCCGGCAACCGTTGGTGAGTTTTGGATGATTGGATACCTTCTGTTTTTTGGAATCCGGCCTCCAAACCGATAGACTCGTATTTCAGTATTGAGTATTGAGTACAAAGTACCAAGTACCAAGTACCAAGTACCAAGTACAATGTTGGCATTGCGGAAAGTTAGCAACTAAAATTCCCGAGCAACGAACAACGATTTACCAGAAACGAAGAGAACGGTATTCAGTTTTTATTGGTTTCCCAACCTCACTTTCTTTAATTTTTGTTCTAGAAACTCTCTTTGAAAGGGAAATGGAACACTCATTTTACAACATAACGGTAGGAGGGGAGAATAAGGTGTGTGAAATGAATAAGAAAAGGAAAATTTAATGACATAGCGACACCTTTTTCTTGTATTATTTGAATTTCTGTCAGTGATTTTATTAAAGAAATAAGAGCATTATCAGTTGGTCTAACAATTGAGATAAAGAAATCAAATGAATAAATTTATGAGTAATGTAATTGTTTTAGGAACTTTCCATACAGAAGTTGAAGCTTGTACATTCCGAGAGTTATTGCGTATTGTTAAGCAAATATCTCCAGAGATCATTTTTTGTGAAGCTCCTTCAGAAATATTTTCTGATATGATAGGGGCAGCGAAGAATTTTAATACTCCAGAAATAAAAGTTATTAGAGAATTATTAAAAGAAAGCAATATTAAAATAATTCCGGTTGATATTTATGGCAAGGCATTAGATGATGAACGCATTGATGAAATGTATGATTTATTTGAACAAAAAATGGAGAATTACAAAAATGCAGTGCTTATTCAGATCGATGAAACTTACGATAAGGGATATTATTTTTTAAATAGTAAGGAAAATGATAAAATTAACTTTGACAAAGCATTAATGGAACGAGAAATAGTTATTAGAGAAAATAATAGAGAACTTTCTATTGACTATGTCAAATGGGTGAAATGGAATAACTATCGTGAAAATCATTGGATAAAATTAATTCATGAATATTTTAATGAAAATAAATTTAATCGTGCTCTTTTAATGGTAGGCGCAGCTCATAGAGTTGGGTTGTTAAATAAGATAATGGAATTAGAGTTTAACGGTAAATCTCATTTATACTGGAATTTTGATTATTTGAATAGTTAGTTTACTATGCTATTATAGTGTACTCTGTTATATTGCATTTTTGGTAGAAGCAAAGTTTATTTCCCCATCTCTCCTCATTTTTCTTCTAAAAGCTTTTCCTATGACGGTTGTGGAACACTATTATCACGTAAAGGTGAGTAGGAGAGGAGTGTAATGTGTGTGGAATGGAGTTTCAGCAAAACCTAAAATAAAAAATGCAAAAAAGTAACTTATTTCTGGTTAAAATTCTATATTTCTAATAGCTACATTTACATATTATACGAGAACATTGATGAATATAAATACAAGAAATAGGCACATTAGAAATGTATTGTTTATTGAGGAAGATTATCCTTTTGATAAACTATATGATTTAATGATGCATTGCAATTGCCTTTGGGGCGGAAGATATACACCAATAATCCCTATAGTAGGTGGTCAAATTGAATCCAAATATCTTGAAATAGTCCAATACTACGACCCTGACTATGTATATCATACTGAAAAGGTTTCCGTTGACTATATAAAAGGACTAGATATATTTTTACCCATTGATTATTTTAATATTGATTTAGCTGTAAATAGATTTGAGGGACTTGGCTCCTTCTTTTTAATATCTACAATACCTAAAGAAAATTCAATTATTGATTTGGTATTAAGCAACGGTTTTAAGACTAGTTTGAAAAATTTTCTAGAGCTTAATTTGGGAATCACTAGAATGCATATGACGGAATCCAAATTAGCACAAGATTATGAAATAATAAAAGTTGATGACTCTAATTTTAATGATATCCTTAAGCTTATACACACAAAAAAGGTGTTCAATAAGAGCTTACTCTCAACCCTAAATATTAACACCCAAGTTTTACGTAACAAGGGCAGGAGCCCCTTTGAGCACTTTCAATTGGTCATTTCAGAAGATGGAGGTAAAAATGAAGACTTACTATATTATTGGAATCGTCAACTTTTTATTTTCAATCATTGGGTTAGGCCATCTCAATTTTTTATAACAGAGAAGGAATTTCAAGAATTAATTAATTTACCTGTTATTGATGGGTTACTTTATAGTATTTCTAGAGATAACGAGATTGAAGTAATCTCAAAATCAATTGAGGACAAAAAATTAGAAGAATTAAGAAAACAACTTCAAAGTAAGACTCGAAGTCATAGAATTTCAATATCCAAAGATGACTTCCCGTTTGATATTATGGACAATAATGGAATTAGTCCTTATCAAATTGGAGAACCGCTTGTTCAACAACATTTTACTTCTATTAAAGATGATGTTTTTCTCAACATACCAGATGTTTCTTTTAATCAAAAGAAACATCCTCCATCAAATACTTGGTTTCTGGATATTGATGTTTATAATTCAGATAGCACTCCGTCAAATATGAGATTTTGTAAGACTGAAGACCCACAATTTTTTTTACGTACCAAATCGAGGATTAATAAAAGGAATAGCATCTCCATGGAAGTTAATTTTGCCACCACCACAAATAATTTTGTTTCTTTTAAAATTCCAGATTTTTTCTCAAGAGTAAGAATGATGGTACAAAACCCAATTATTCAGACCCAAAGAGTTACCACGAAATATCAAAAAATAAAACTAAATGATGAAAGCTATCGATTGAAGTCATTAAACAAGCTATTCGGAAACAATTTTCATGAAGTAAGCGATTTCATTGAGGATAAGTTTTGGTTTGAAATTATTAAAGAACTTTCAATCAATAATAGAGTAGAAGGTGATTCAATAACTTATGTAGAAATTCTAGAAAGGTGTAAAAGTTTACTACCCTCATTAGGCATAAAATTAGACCCAGATAGAATATTATTTTACAGTGAAGAGGATTTGAAGAAAGGATTAAGAAATACCTTGTTTGAGTATTGCGAAAGGAAGATTTTTTTTAAAGGTTTTACTGCTAAATGTCCAAATTGTTCCTCTAAGTATTGGTTTTCTCTATCCGAAATAACAGATACAATAAAGTGTAAAGGATGTGAAGAAAAGTATTCTTTTCCAATCGAACACCCATACTCTTATAAATTAAATAGTTTAATTCAAAACAACTTTTTCCTAAATAATGGTACTAAAAAAGAATCTTTTGCAGGAAATTACACTGTATTAAAGACATTAAACTATTTAAAGAACATTTCTAGAGTTTCTTTTCAATATAATCCACAAATTGATATATATGATTCCCATTTAGCTAGTAAACCTATAACTGATATTGATATCATTTGTGAATCTGACGGTCATTTGATTATAGGAGAAGCTAAACATGATAGCAAGCAATTACTTGAAGAAAAAGATAAAAAAAGTCTAAATAACCTCCTAAAAATTGCACAGGAGATTAGACCCTCGAAATTAATGCTGGCTTGCACAATAGACTCTCATTTCAAATTGGATAAATCAAAAAAATATTTAGAGCATCATATCAAAAAATGGGATTTTAAAGTTGAAGTCTTAACTTATATTTCTTCTGAGCCAGACTATTTTAGTCTTAGTGGGAATGCAATAAAATATTTCGGATATAATTAATGAGACCTTCAAGAAATGCATTTATCGGCTATACATACCAAGAACAAATAACTTTTTTGTTTTTGGCACTTATGGATGCCGAAAGAAAAATTGACCGTTTAGAAATTGAGGCAGATGTAGAAAACAACTTTGACGATGTTAAAGTTTCAATAGAAGACAATTTCATTTATTGTCAAATAAAAGATTATGATGAAGTAAAACTCATCGATTTAAAAATTTCGAAAAACCACGTATCAATTAAGGGAAAGAAACACAATCTAGCTAAGAATTGCCCCAACGTTCTTTTTTTTAAGAAAATTGATATTAACTCTAATTGCAATTTTTTAGGAGTGCCAGCTCTCAAAATAAATAGTGTTCATATCATATCATTGTCCAGAATAGAAGCTAACGAAGTAATAGATAAGTTATATAAGAACAATGAAATAAGAAAAATCACATTAAATAAATTCTTCTTTGATTCCCTTGACAATCGAATACTAGAAATTAAAAGAGAAGATTTGCCTATTATAAAATTATTTGAGACTAAGTTATTAGAGGAGACAATTGATGTTGGAAAACGACATTTAGAATTTTCAAATATTTTACATATTGAAGGAAAACCCGGAGTAGGGAAGAGCCATTATGTCAATACACTTTCATCTATACATAATAATAGTTTTGTTTATAGATTATGGATTTCAAATCAGGACAAAGACTACAAGACACGGTTAGTATATTCAAATTTCATATCCGATATCACTAAAAAGTTGTTTGGAGATTATGTAAACAGAAATGAAGTTGAACTAATTGATAAACTGCGACAAAATGGACATGTATTCATTATTGATGGATTGGACCATGTTGAAAACTATAACATCGAAGATTTAGAAAGATTTGTAGAATTTATTAACCAACTTTCTTCTAAATGTAAAACAATAGTTCTATCAAGACCATTAAAACGGAAGACAGCTTGGAAAAAACAAATACTTAACAATTGGAATGAAAATGAAACGAGAAAAGTTCTTGATGAGCTTTATCATATTAACCAATATTCTATCTGCAGCAGTATTTATGAAATAACTGATGGCTATCCGATATTAGTCAAATTCATAGGTGAGCATTATAAAGTCTTTAAAGAAGTGCCAAATCTTGAAAAATTAAAAGATTTAGAAGATTATTATAATCAAATTCTAGGAAGCGTAAATACTAAAACTGCACTTGCATTATTTCTGACTTCTAAAAGTTTTTTTATGGAATCAGAATTAAAACTGTTTCTATCAGATGAACTTCACGAATACTTGGAGGAATTTATTAACGCCTATCCTTACTTATTTGAAAAAAGACTTAACAGAATATCATTATTTCACGATAGCTTGAATAAGTATTTGAAGGAACAAGGCATAAATTATTTAAAAAGAAAAGATATTGTAAGTAAAATAGTGTCATCCTCTATCCTAAAAAGGGAAAAAAGATTTATGTCCCGGTTTGCTCATTTTGAGCTTAACAATGAGATGAAGTTGAAAATCATTAAACAATTCTCATCAATTAAGGTTTTTAAAGAAATCATCAAGGATTGTATTGATTTTGAAGCGATAAGAGCTTTTTATAATCAACTAAGAGAAGCATTGGGTAGTATTTCTTATAATGACTTAGAAATTACTAATTACTACGATTTATCTCTTATCATCAATATTGTAAACAGAGACCACATCTCTACATTAAATCAATTTTTATATACTTATACTAAATGCCTTTTCTTCAATGGTTATTCAACAGAGGATGTAACCAGTTCTGAATATTTGTTCGGAATGCTTACATATGTTATTGAACAAGATTCAATTCCTCTCCACAATTTAACAAGTGATTCATTTTACAGCACAACTCGATTTTTAGAAGAATTGGAGAATGATGTATTGAACGAAGAGCAATTCTTTTTGGATTATAAAGACTTACTTAAATTAAGTAAGGCTCTTGACTACTACTTAAAAGATGATTTTCACTGGAGAGAATATTTAACTCAAATACTTACCAATTTATACATACACAAAACCCAAGACGAGTCATTGCTCAAATTGCAAAAGTGTGTAGACATTTTCATAGATATTGATGAAGGCCAAGGAATTCGAGAGTTAAGAAATATATTGGATAGACAAAATTCTGAAAGGAGATATCCCCATTGGGTTTTAAACGATGTAAGGAAGAATCTACTTGCATTGGGAAAACTTCCTGAGAATAATCCATATCTGAATCTTAGCCTAAAGGACTATATAAACCAATATAGTTCAATTGGTTCTTTTGACATGTGGACTAATATTCTAAGTTTTTTACGTTTATCTGTTGAGCAGGAGAGAAAAATTGATATAGGAAGCATTGGATTGTTTTGGTGTATGTACTATAGAAGAAAGGACTACTCGGTTATCAATATAGACGTTGCGCTAAAGGTTTTTGAGAAAAATAAGCTTATTGATGAGCAGACTGGAATTAAAACAATTGTTTTTACTCAAGAAATGTCCGAAAAGGGAATTAGACATTTATTAACAGACTACATAAGTATTCATTCTCCTTCTATTATAAAGAAAGTAATAAAATTATATGATTTAGAAGAGTTAAATATCTCATGGTTCAATCTACCTCCAAATCATATTAGTGCATTTCCAGAAAAAGTGTTTAATTATTCCGTGAACACAGTGTGGAAGCAAAATAGATTTAACAATGAGATTGATTTTAAGGATATTGCGAACGTTTTTTATTCCTCAAAGTGGACAGATTTATTAAAAAAATTAAATTTTTTCAGATTTAAAATTCGTATTTCGGATAATGCGATCGAATTGGAAAAACTTGAAAAAAGTGGAATAACAGTTTTGAAACAGAAAGAAGAACATGAAAAGACAAATCCAAGTGGCTATAGATTTAAACAAGGAGTTTTAGACTCAAGGGATAAAAAATTTATAGTCGAAAAAGAATTAAGTTGTACGGAGGTTTCCGGATACCTAAATCGTAATTATGCTGCTCTTGAAGATTTGAAAATTTATCAAATCTACACCAAGGAAGAGATTACTCAAAATTTAAAAGAAATTATATATAATGCAGTCTTGGGTAAAATAAGAAGCATTAATAGTTATGGAACTTTGTATTACTTGGTTGGTAATTTACCTAAACTAATAAATGATTATGGTAATGAAGAAGATATTAGTGAGTTACATAAAAGCTTTGAGAGTTTCTTAGAATTATCTTTGTTGAAAAATTGAGGGGAACGGCCTAAGAGAAAGTGGGCAAAACAAAAGGCCAGGGATGTGCTATTTTTTTGCTGTCAATACATTTTATCATTTTTCTAAAATATTTCAAAGAGTTAACGCTATTTCGGAATAATGGTGACTTCTCTCCCAAAACTTCTGACTATTAGTCCTTTACAAAAGATTGTTCGCTTAAAAAATAGTATTATTTTTGTGTCCGTTTCTTTATCAACCTATGCAACCTACCACAACCATCAACCTGGCCGTATTGCCTTTCGAAGATGTATCTGCCCAAAAGGAATTGGGTATTTTCTGTCGCTCTTTTAGCGCAGACCTAATTACGGGGCTTTCCCGTTTTCGTCAGTTTCGGGTGTTTAAATTTTCGAATGAAATTTCTATCGAACAAATCCTAAAAACCTTAAAAGAGGGGTATTTTGTGCAAGGCGATTTTCGCTGCAAAAGCGAGATGGTTCACCTTAATGTGCAGCTCTACAATACAGAAACACGGCATTTGGTATGGGGTTACCGGTTTGAGGGGCAACTTACGGAACTAAATGAAATTCAGGACGACTTACTAAAGAGTGTTGTCGCCGTACTGCAGCAACAAATAGATTACGACCTTTTATCCGAACTACGGCAAAGTCCCAAAGTAGCGTTTAGTGCCTATGAACATTGGTTGTACGGCATGGAGGAGCTTAAAAAAGGATCCGTACAAGCCGATTTGTTGGCCCGGGAGCATTTTGAAAAAGCCTTGGAAATTCAACCGGATTATGCCCTGGCTTGCACCGGGATGTCGCTTTCTTACTTTAACGAGTGGACTTGTCAGCTATGGGACCGTTGGGAAGTAAGCAAATCAGGGGCTTTTGAATGGGCACAAAGAGCCATTGAACTGGACGACCAAAATCATATCATTACCATGGTTTTGGGAAGAATTTTTTTATATGAAGGCTCCTACGACACTGCAGAATATTATTTTCGAAAATCCTTATTGCTTAACTCCAATGACCCGGATACCTTGCTTCCCATTGCATTATACATTGTATATCTGGGATTGGGCAAAGAAGCATTAAAGTTATTCGAAAGAAGTTTGGAGTTAAACCCCTTTAATGCCGATTATCAACTTCGGATTGGAGGGTTTATCTATTTTGAGTTGGGCGAATACGAAAAAGCGGCTTCCTTTATAAAACATAAACCCAATGGTAATGCTAAAATTGCGGATACGGATGCCTATTGTGCCGCCATCTATTATCATCTGGGACAATACGAGCAAATGCATATCTATTGGAATTCGTATTTGGATACATATCGCGTACTAATCGCCAAAGGAAACCATTTTGATCCTCAGGATGCTATCGACTGGATTTTTAAACTCAATCCGCATCGTCATGTATCCCACCTGGAAGATTTTCTGAAATATATAAGCAAAGGGAGTTTTCAACACGCGCCGGTTAAAAAAACGCCTGCGAAAGAGGAAGGGCTTACGGTAAATACTTTTGTAAAAGAAGCTGGGGTATGGAAATTTTCCTTTGATGGTTCCGTCATGCAGACCCCAGAGGTAAAAGGATTTTATGACCTTCAGAAATTACTGATGCAGCCCGGACAGGTTTTTCACTGTGCCGAATTGATGGGGAGTACTCTGGAAGATAAAGGTGAAAAACTAATCGACGAAAAATCCAGAAGGGAATATCAGAAAAAAATTCTGGAGCTGCAAAGCGCCATCGAAGAAGCCGAAATGCAAAGCGATTACAGCAATCTAAAAACACTGCACGAAGAATACGACATGATGATAGACCATTTATCTCAGTCACTAGGCTTACAAGGCCGAATCAGGGAAACCGGCAGTGTGGTAGAGAAAGCCCGGTCCGCCGTGACCTGGCGCATCCGCAACGCCATTGCCAAAATAGAATTACACCATCCTTTTATGGGCGCACATCTTTCCAATGCCATTAAAACAGGAACCTTCTGTTCCTATAAACCGGACCGGGAGATGCTCTGGGTAACCTAGTGTCCTGTCAACCCTACTTAAGCCATCCCAAGCCTTGTTCTTTTTCACCCGGCCTTCGTTAAAAAACAGTACCGTAGCTACGGCTATGCAACATTTTTTTGCCTGAGCAAGATAAAAAATATCGGCGCCTTAAACGACACAGTAGCATTGACACGACACTAGTAAGTTCGCTTCCCTCACATTGTAAGGCACATACTTACGTCTATATCATTGTACTTAAAAATAAAATGTATAATGAGAAAAATTATGTTTACAATGGTTGTTTTAACCTGTCTGCATGCAACAGGTTGTAGTAATGGTCAGGCTCCCGAGCCTGAGGTAGAAACCCTTTCCAACAAGGTGATTCTGGAATGGAACGATGTTGCCTATCAGGCCTTCGGTGGGGAATTATACCAGAATTCAGTGATGGCTTCACGGATTAATGCGATGGTGCATCTTGCTATGCATGATGCTATTAACGCAGTTTATCCTAAATATGCCACTTATGCCTTTACCGGGAAGGATGCCGGTGCCGACCCAACGGCTGCTGCTGCAAGTGCAGCGTATGAAGTTTTGGTTCATGAAATTCCTGATCAAAAGGTTTTTCTGGATACCGCGTTAAACCTTACACTTTCGGGAATTCCCGATGGTGAAGCAAAACAAAAGGGAGTAGCATTAGGCAAAGAAGCGGGGCTTGCCATTCTAAATGTCCGTGCCGAGGATGGTTCGGCAGGAAATCCAATTAGTCCGATTGAGGCTAGCACCACGCCCGGTGTTTACCAGACGGTGCCTCCTTTTGACTTTGTATTCGCACCGTTTTGGGCCGATATGAAGGCATTTGGTCTTGAAAAAAATGATCAGTTCCGTTCCGTACAGCCTCCATCGCTGGAGAGTGAGGAATACACAGCAGACTTCAACGAAGTAAAAAGTTTAGGAAAGAAGGGTAGCACCATACGCACTGAGGAGCAGACGTCCTATGCCAAATTCTGGTATGAATTTTCCGAAGCCGGATGGAATAGGGTAGCGCGTGTCATTGCCACGGACAAGAAATTGGATTTGTATGAGACTGCCAGACTCTTCGCCTTGGTGGATATGGCCTTGGCCGATGCGTATATTGCAGGATGGGATTCCAAATTCCATTATAATTTGTGGAGACCCTACACGGCGATACGTCTTGCTGATCAGGATGGTAATTCCGGTACAGTTGAAGATTCCGAATGGGAAGCAGAAATGCCAACCCCTCCGGTACAGGATTATCCTTCTACCCATAGTGCCTTAGGCAATGCAGCAGCTACGGTGATTGCAAATCTGGTGGGAGGTTCAACTGCCTTTACGATGGTGTCACCAACGGCAGTGCCGGCCAACAGCAGCCGAACTTTTACCAGCGTAAAACAAGCCGCTGATGAAAACGCCGACTCCAGAGTTCAGGCAGGAATCCATTTTCGTTTTGCTTGCGAAGCGGGACAAGAAATGGGGGACAAAATCGGACTGTGGTTAGTGAAGAATTATCTTCAGCCGCTAAACGCAGATCAAGTCGCAAATACTAAGGAGTAATAACCCATTTTTAAATTAACCGAAAAAAGGTCAGCAGTTAGTTCTGCTGGCCTTTTTGTTTTAAATGGAGTAGGGGGGCTGTTGTGTTTTATTGTTAATATATGCACTAACCATCAATAAAAACAAAAAAAAACAAAAAACTCCTTCCCCAGAAAGGAGAAGGTGGATTCAAGCGAAGCGAAGAAGACGGAAGAGCTTGCCTGCCTGTGGCAGGGGTAAAATCCCAAGCCTTCGGAATCATCCCCAAAGTCGGCCCACATCAGGAACAAACCCATTGCCAATTCTGAATAACTATTACTGATTCAAAGTAAAAATTAGAAAGTACGTTC
>JBGTEN010000330.1:0-7427 GCA_041747755.1 Arenibacter sp.
TACCATTGGGAATTGGGATACAAACTGGTCTAAACTATTTAGGCTTTACCGACTGCATAACAAGAGCCGTATGAATCGAGAGGTTCACGTACGGTTCTGAGAGAGGTTTAGGGGTGAGACTCCCCTTTACCTACTCGACTATGCCTTCGCCCTTCTTTTTCTGTCGTCTGTTTTGTTGTCAACCTGAGTCTGTTTAGCTATGATTTGTATAAGTTTTGGTTTCTTGAATTTACTGATTCGATTTAGCTTCTCTTTATCTTCAAGTTACTAATTATTTGTTGTTTTTAAATTGCTTGTATGCTAAAAAAGCTATCCAAATGGCTACGATGCCAATTAAAATATTTCCTGTTTTTGAAATGTCAAATAAGCCGAAGACTACAATTACAAAACTACCCACAACCCACAACAGGTCAAGAATTGTAATGGTTGTTACCAATCCCTTATTAGATAGCTGTTTAACAGAAACGAAAAATACAAAAGCAGAAAAAAACAAAAGATTTACTCCTATTACTGGAAATACATAAGTTTTGTTTATGCCAAATAACTCATTTAATTGGCGTACAAAAAGCAACATTGTCAAGCCACTCAAAGCCGAGAAAATGCTATTAACTGTTAAGTAAGTTTTTAATTCTTTCATTTCTTTTGTGCTTTAATTTTTCTTGGGTGTGGCGTGCTATTTTCTACATAATATGCAAAATCTTCCAATAAATGATTTCCCAATTTTGACATTTTCATTTTCATTATTGGCTTTAAAAGTGAGCCAAAAAAACCGCCCATCCTGATGTCCATTTGGATTTGAAGTTTGCATTTGTCTTCTCCTAATTCAACTAATCTCCAAGTATTGGTTGCATACTTTACTATTGAAGGCATACCTTCTGCTATTTCATAAGCCAAGGTGTATTTTTCATTTGAGAATTCATAAAGTTTCTCCCTGATGCTACCTATAGTTGTTGAGCAACCACGTTCTGAACAGTGGGAATCGTTAAAGTTATCTCCAATCCCTTCTGAATGGTTAACTGCTGATGCCCATTTTGATGGATTAGCAAAATCAAGCCCCAACACTTTCCAAGCATCTTTGATGTTTTTGTTTATTACAATTTCTTTTTCAATCACCATAATTTTTTCTTTTGGGTATGGTGCAAAAATATATCGTTCATTGATGTTGTCTTTTTCCTAAAAGTGCATTTGCTTGTCATTTTGGCTCAATCGATATTCCGTTGGTGATTTTCCATACTGTTTTTTAAAAGCTTTGTTAAAATTAGAAATTGTTTCAAAACCACTTTCGTAGGCTATATCTGAAATGTTTTTGGGCATAATTGAAAGAAGGTGGACTGATTTTTCTAATTTCTTCTTGAGAATATATTTTGTTGGACTTTCTTTATAATATGCGGTAAATTTTCTTTTAAAAGTTGCCAAACTCATACTGCATAGATGGGCTAATTCAGGCAATGATAGGTTTGTGTACAAATTATGCTGAATAATTTCAGAAAATTTGTATTCGTGAGGTACAAAAAGTGAGCTTACAAAAGCATTTATTGAATTTCCTTTTTCACTTTTACTCAAAAGCAATAGAAGCTCCTTAAGTTTTGTGATTATCAGGTTCTCGTCAGCAACCTTGGGATTATCAAGCATATAGTTGATGCTATCAATAAAAGACTTCATTAAAGGCTCAATGTCAATTATTACCATATCGAAATTGCTTTTGAATTGCTCAATAGATAAATCCGATTGAAAAAAACTCTTTACCATTGACGGATAAAAAAATGCGCCAACTACAGAAATATGCTGATTCTCGGTTATTTTGTTTACAGTTACATTTTCAATGAAGTAGTTACCACATTTTGCAAGCATACCGTCACCTTCTTTAAATGTCAATAAGTTTGTTGGTGTCCGAAAATGAAATGCTCCTTTGGTTAAATACAAAAAACAAGCTTCGTCTTCAATAAAGAGTTTAGGTACTCGTTTGACGTTAGAAGACATTAAAAGTCGTTCAAAGACTACCTTTCCTTTATGCTTTATTTCTGTCTGCTCTATAATCATTCGTTGTTACATTATTTTTTGTGAGTCTCTTGAAATTCCTTTAACGTTTCGGCTTTAGTGTGCTTTTTATAAATGTTGTCATAAAACTCCTAATTCAATAGTAAAGCAACATCCCATAAATCAAAATCGCTACTATAATACTGATTTGAATTACCACAGTGGACAATGACGGTTTCTATATGAGGAATGATATAAATATTCTGTCCAAGATTTCCATTTGTATAAAAATGAAAAGTAGAGTCTTTATTTACGTGACCCCACCATTGATAAGTATAATAAATTCTCTTATCACTTCTTCCAAACCATTTTGGGTATATCTCTCTGGGAATCGATTTGTTTTCCCTAGTAGATTCAAGCACCCAATCTTTTGAAATAATTTGATTGCCGTACCAATCTCCTTCCTTAAGCATAAGCTGACCAAAACGTGCATAATCAATCGCTCGGGCAATCAATCGACTTGGCATATATTCAAAATTGGATTCTTTACTATCAATAGAGAAAAGGGCATCATATTCCATTATTTTAGACCACAATTTCTGCTCGAGATATTTGGAAACAGATAAATTGGTTGCTCTTTCAATAATCAATCCTAAATAGCTTGTGTTGTAATTATTATATTGATAATCTTTCCCTGGTTCGGATGTAATTTCTACTTTTTCAAGTATTAGTTTTCTAACATTGGGATGATAGTACCCGACTGCCTCATCGTGCCAAGGAGCGTGAATATTAGTGAAAGGAATAAGACTTGTATTGTAGGCAAGTCCTGAACGCATTTCAAGTAAGTGTTTAATTGAAATTTTATGAAAGCGAGGGTCACGCTCCAAGAGTTCAGGAATGTAGTTTGTTATTGGGTCATTTACACTTTTGATTAGGTCATCATCAATGGCAGCTCCAATCAAGAATGATATAAATGATTTTGCCATTGATTGAGAATGAAAATAGGAATCTTGGCTAAAACCATTAAAATATTTTTCATAAATGATTGTATCTCTCTGAATAACAATCAGAGCTGTTGTTTGAGACTCAATAGCCCATTCTTCAAAGCTATTAAATCCGGTTTTTGTTACCAAATCATCAAATTGCGACTCGACATATTTCTCTTTGGGTTGAGAAATAAATTCATTGGTACTTTTTGCTCCCTGAATCTTGTGATTTTCAAAGTTCCTGTAATCATAAACATCTGCCACATTCATTGTTATCAGTCGATAAACGTAGGTTGGTGAAAATTTGATTGACAAAACAATAATCGTGACACCTAAAACAATAAAGGGTGTTAATATTATAGTTCTTAAAATACGTTTCTTATTCTTCAATTAAATTAGGTATTATAGGTACAACTTTCTTTTCATTCTATTTTGTTGTTTTTCCACCCATTGCCGTAAATACACTGTCGATTGGTTCCCAAAGTTCTATTTTGTTTCCTTCCGAATCCATAATATGAACAAATTTTCCGTAGTCGAATGTTTCTATGCTATCAACGATGGTTACTCCATTATCTTTAAGTTTTTTAACAAGACCTTCTATATTTTGGACTCTGTAATTTATCATAAACTCCTTGTTTTAAGGGGCAAAATATTCACTCCCTTATTTGAACGGACTCCATTGCAGGTAATTTATTTCGTCTGGTCTGTTTGCGTTCCTGAATTCAAAGCTTGAGCCCCATTGATTTACTTCAAGTCCTAAATTTTCAGAATACCATTCTTTTGTCTTTTCTGGATTATCTGAGAAAAAGAAAATTCCACCGATTCCTGTTACTTTTGGTGTTGTATCTTTTTGCGACAGTTTTTTGTTTGATTGATTTTTTTGTTCTTCCATATTTTTTGATTTGTTGGTTCTAAAGTCACAACTTGTAATTGTTGTTATTATCGTAAGTGTAAATATCAGTTTCTTCATTTTTAATCCTTTTATCTGTTGGGTCTGTTAGCTGCTGGGCTTTTCTTCGTCAATAGATTTAACATCGTCTAATTTATTTGCTATTCCCTTTTGGAGGTATTCTGAATGTTGATTCAACTGGATTACTTCTATTTCTTTCTTCCATTTAAATTCTGTTGAAATAATGATGTTCAATAAAACTGATTTTTTCAATTCTTCGTCTGACTTACCTTGTTTGTTTTCGTTGAAAACTTCATCTGATGTGTTGTTTAAATCAATTACTGACGAATACAAATTTATTGTATCACTAATTTTTTTCAAGGTATACTTCGCTATTAAGTCCGCATCAATCGTTCTTGTCGAAATATTGGGTAAATCAGATTTTTTTAAGATAAAAAGCGAATCTCTTACTAAATGAGAGCCATTGAATGTATAAATATTGATGTTCTTATATTTATCAATCGAGAGTTCTGCAACTTTTATATGATTGATGAAATAGTCTAATGTCAAACCAAAATTGATAATTACATAACTATCATCAATCGTAAGTCTGTCGATTGCTTTAAAAATATCTTCTGGTTTCAGCAAGTATGATTTTGTTCTTTTATAAAAGAAAGTTTCACTTAAACCTTCTTTCAAACTTCTCGAAACTACTGAAGCTAAAAAAGAATCATAATCTATGTGATGTACTTCCGGATTGTTAGAAAAAGCGTCCTTGCTTTGAAGCATTCTTTGACCGTTAACATACCACTTATCGGTATTGTCATCTTCTATTACATTCTCGTTATTAACTAGCATTAAATTATCGACTGTTGATTCAATAATTGAAGTGGTTGAGTTTTCGAACTGCGAAATCTTTTCATCTGAAATTGGCAAACTCAATGCATTTGTATTATAGGCTCCTTCGAGATTGGATTTTAAATTTTCTATAAATGTTATTGGAAATGGTTTTTCATTTTCATCACACCATTCTTGTGTAATAAAATCAAGACCTAATGTTTTAAGTAATTCCGTATTTTGCAGATGCTCACTTACTAACTTTTTAAAGAAGTCTAAACCATCAATCCATTGCTTTATTTCTCCTTGCGTATTAGGTGTTGGTGGATAATCGAGAGGCTTCATCGTTATCAAATATGGATGTATCGTATATTGTCTCAAAAACAATATGGCCATATAAGACATAATCCATTTTTTTATAACATAGTCTGCATTTAATCCGCTTAAATCGGGAAAAGGAAACAGATGTGAAATCCAAGTATACTTTCTATCGTATGGGTCTCTCACATCAAAGTAGAATCTAAATATTTCATACATTGATTCAGGTAGCAATTCATATTTTGGTGGTTGGCTTTGAGTGTGACTAAACATACGCTTTATGCAACCATATCGCTCCTTATATGTCAATAACCCACCTAATGCGTAATGAAATTCTATAAATTTATGTCGTTCTGCTAGACGTTTGTCTACCGCTTCTTGGTTACTGACTTGAAAATTACCTGTGGATCTGTCATAATCCTTATAAATATAAGGTAAACTGTAAACGTAGTATTGATGACAGGTTTCCCAATGATTGATTATTAAGTCATCCTGTTTGTATCTTATTGCAAGAAGTAGATTTCTCCACATCCAAGAGTAAGTGTCTTCCGAAATTTCTTTCCCTTGGAGTTCTCCAAGAAGCCAAATTTCACCTGACGTTCTGTGTTCTAGTAGATAATTTCTTTTTTCTTTCAGTATCGCAAGTTCTTCAATTGCTTTATAAACAACTTCATAATAAAGGTCTGGATAAACTACAGGTTGGTTTATGTGCTTATCCCTAATTTTTCTATAAGCTGTGTAGAAAAAGTCAGAAAGAGTTTTTGAATAATTTGTTTGCTGCTGCTTAATGAATAATAGAAGCATCTCAGAAAGAGCCGTGAAAAATTGAAAGTCTTTTTCAGTTTTTTGGTTGCGTTCAATGAGATAAGGTATAAACTTGGAGGGTGTGTAGTAAATCAGTATTTTGTTTACAAAGAAGAAAAATAATATAACAAGTAAAATAGAATTGATTGCAAGTAGCAAGGATGCTGAATTTTCAATAAAAAAATCCAAACTGTCAATTTGAATAATTGCAGGTAGTTTTAAAGACCATAATACAATAAAAAAGAGGGAAGAAATCAGAGAGTATCTGAAAGCCTTGTTTTCCCATTCTTGGTCAAAAAGTTCTACTATTTTATCAGAAGAGTATTTTTCGTCAAGCCTTGCAACAACTTGTAGTAAGATAGGATACGCAACTCCAAGAAGTCCAATGATTATGTATATATACGCATCAATACTTGTCATTATATTTTTGTCTTTTTGTTATTACGATGTGTCGATTAGCCTTGCAGCTAACCCCCTGCTAAACCTGCCTACCGGCAGGCAGGCGCAGTGACGTTCTGGATTTTAGATTGTTATGTATCGAAGATACATATAAGATTTAAAAGACGGTAAGAAGGTTGACAAATACACAAGCTGGTATACGCAGCAGCCATTGAGTTATTTGGTTTAGCAGGATATATTCGGCTTATAATAAAGATCCCAAAAAATGCCTAAACCATTTTCCGGAAGATTTTAGTATTCTTTTTTGTGTTGGAAAGTCCACATAGACCAGCCCAAACCGGGGATGGTAGCCTTCTGCCCATTCAAAATTATCGGTAAAAGTCCACGCAAAATACCCATCAATATGTAATCCCTTTTTTTGGGCTCTATGTACTTGTTTAAGATGCAGTTGGATATAGGAAAGTCGGTCAACATCATGTACGTTTTCATCTTCTAGGGTATCGGGAAAAGCAGCACCATTTTCAGTAATAATCAATTTTTTTATTCCCTTATACCCATTAAATTTTTTAATTATTTTGTAGATACTGGGCGGGTGTACTTCCCAATCCATTAGCGTAGTTTTTACGTTTCGTTTGGAGGCTTTTATGATTTTTGCTCCTAAATACGGAACAAAATAGCTGTGTCTTACTACTTCCCGGGTATAATTTTGAATGCCGATAAAATCAAAGTCAAAAACCGCATTTTCCATATCTCCGGGTTTTTGATATTTCTCTAAACGTTTTAAGGTGGGTATAGTATCCTTAGGATACCCCAACCCAAGAGCAGGTTCTATAAATAGGCGGTTTAAAAGGGCGTCTACTTTCTTCGCTGCCATTTTATCGCTGTGATGGCTACTGTAAGGGCTTATTTGTGAACAGGAAAAAGTGGTACCAATAAGACTATCCGGAACTAAAGCACGCACTATTCTTCCACCCGCAGCCTGACAAAGCACAGCATGGTGCACTGCCGGAATGAAGTTTTTTAAGCCTTTGCGGCCCGGAGCGTGTACCCCAAGAAAATAGCCGGCTCCGGTAAAGACCATGGGCTCATTTAAGACCATCCAGTGTTTTACACGATCTCCAAACTCGTTTGCACAAAGGGTTACATAGGCTTCAAACCATATAATAATATCCCGGTTTGTCCAGCCGCCTTTTTCTTCCAAAGCGTGGGGAAGATCC
>JBGTEN010000331.1:0-4248 GCA_041747755.1 Arenibacter sp.
AATACTCAAATTTTCAATGCTAAGATAATTATTTCCTTTCAAGCACTAATGATTTAAGCCAAAAAAATCAATACTCAAATTGATTGGTTTATCATTTGGTGTGGGTTCAACTTATCAAAATAATAATAATTAACATAATTAGTAATGAAAAGTAAACAGTTAATCAGCAGGAATATTGAACTATTTTATAATAAAGTATCCGAAGAAACTCGACTTGATAAAGGCATGGGGGTATTTGAGTTTGAAAGAATTAAATCACTTTTAGAAAAGTATATTCCAGCCTCATCTTCAAAAATAGTAGATATAGGAGGTGGTACCGGAAAATACTCGGAATGGCTTGCAAATATGGGGCATCAGGTGTATTTGGTAGAACCGGTTTCTAAACATATAAAAATAGCCCAAAACAGGGCGGATAAACTTAAAAACAAGTTTTCGATTCGTTTAGGAGAATCCAAAAAACTGAATTTTCCAAATAATTTTGCCGACCTTATCATTTTACACGGACCTCTTTACCACCTTCAAAAAAAAGAAGATAGAGAATTAAGTATTCAGGAAGCCAAACGCATCTTGAAAAGCGAAGGGATTATTTTGGGTTTTGCCATTAATTATACAGCCTCAACTTTAGTAGGTCTTTTAAATGGCTTAATATTTAAAAAAAGTTTTTTTGAAATGTGCATGCAAGAATTGAAAACAGGGATACACAATCCACCACAAGACTATCCATGGCTTTTGGCAGAGGCGTATTATCATAAACCGGAAGAATTAAAAGAGGAGTTTGTAAATCAGGAGTTGACGCATCTTAATACCTATGCAGTGGAAGGGATGGCATGGTTGGATACCAATTACTTTACAAATATGGTGAATGACGAAAAGAAAAAATTACTAATGGAACTTGTCCATATTACGGAAAATGACAGCTATCTATTACCTTTTAGTCCACATATGATGATTGCAGTAAAAAAATAAACAAATTATGAAAAATAAAGACAGCTACTATAAGGCATTAATAGAGAATAATGGCCAATTGAATGAAATTGACCTAGGTGAAAAACTGGGACTCAACGAAAACGAAACAAGTCACATAATTGGGCAACTTCTGGCAGAATATAAAATTGATTATAAAGCATATAAAAACTGTAATTACAGCGCTTGGAAAAAGAAAAGAAGGAGAAAGTAAGAATAAAAAGACCCTCTACAGAGGGTACCCTTTGAAGTGGATCGGGGAAATTGAAAATTAAGGATTTGAGTCATCTTATCCATAACACGGGGATAAAAGAATTTGTTTCAATTCTTGTTATGGTGCCATTAGTAACTTAAATTTACTTTTCAAGCTTCAAAAAATCCCCTTATGGTCGATAAACTCCAAAAATACTATTTTAATAAAGAAGAACCCAACAGAAGTTGTTTACTGACTTTACGGAGCTTAATTTTGAATCAAGACCCTGAAATCACAGAAACACAAAAATATGGAATGCCTTGTTTTTGCTATAAGAAAAAGATGTTCTGCTATTTATGGACAGATAAAAAAACAGATGAGCCCTACCTCTTAATGGTGGAAGGAAAATACCTAGATCACCCTGAATTGGAGGAAGGAAATCGTTCACGAATGAAAATTTTAAGAGTCGATCCCAACAAAGATTTATCGGTTGAAACTATTCAACATATTCTACAGAAAGCCTTGGAATTGTACCGAACCGGGGAGATAAAAATTAAATAATTTTAGTATTTCATTAAATTGGAAAAGGTGTAACTCTTACCTTAAAATTTAACCCCATATTTCTAGTCAAAATAAAACAAAAATTAGTAGTATATTCATCCTTAGCGTTTTACAAAAACACACTGTTCTCAATCCCAAAATACAAAGTATGCGACCAATTATTTATCTGTTGTTAAGTATTTTAATTTTAGCTTGTTCCACAAGATCCGACAAAAAACCCACCCCTCTTTTTGATGGTAAAACTTTTTCAGGTTGGGAAGGTGATACCCTAAATACTTGGCGGATTGAGAATGGTAAACTTGTAGGTGGTTCTACTGAAGTAATGGTACCCAACAATGATTTTTTATGCACCACCCGTACCTATAAAAACTTTATCTTAAAACTCAAGATTAAACTTATCGGAGAGGAAGGATTTATCAATTCCGGAATTCAATTTCACAGTAAAAGATTGGCAGACCCATCCTATGAAATGATTGGCTATCAAGCCGATTGGGGAACCGGGTATTGGGCTAGTTTGTATGATGAGTCAAGAAGAAATAAAACCTTGACAGCACCGGACTCAACGGAGGTACTTCAATGGATAAAGATAAATGACTGGAATGATTATGAGATTAGAACAGAAAATGGACATATTCGTTTGAGAATTAATGGTCATGAAACTGTGAACTATACCGAAGAAGATTCTACAATACCCCAATCCGGCTTTATTGGTTTTCAGATTCATGGTGGGGGGAAGGCTCAAGTTGCTTTCAAAGATATTTTTATACAAGAACTACCTTAGACTGCCTTTAAAATAGTAACTTAGAACAATTTGATTTTTAGAATCAGTACTGCATGAAAAAATTTAGTTTGCCTTTTCTGGCACTGTTTTTAATCGTTTTAGTAATCTTAGTTATTACAGCCTTATTAAAGAACAATTCGGAAACAACGCAGCTTATCAAAGACTCAACTCAAATAGATATTGAATATGAGCTGCAGGCAACTATGTTAGGTTATTTCTTTAAAGACGGTACCCGAAATCCCACTTTGCGTGCAAATAAGGGCAATAGAGTTCGAATAACTATTATAAATGGGGAGGTCATGACCCATGACATTGCTTTAGAAAAACTGGGTATAAAAAGCCCAACCATTCTCGAAAAGGGGGCAACGACAAGTATCACCTTTATTGCAGAAGCCAATGATACTTATTTCTGTTCTATCCCCGGACATCGCGCTGCGGGTATGGTGGGAAGTTTCGAGATTGTTGACGGACCTATTTCAGGCCCTGTCATTGCGGGAGTCTTACCCGAACTGAACGGAAGTCCGTTAAATTTGAATTTTGAAACAGGCACGCTCCAAGATTGGTCAGCAACCGGAGATGCCTTTACCAATTCCATTTTTCAAACCGATCCTTCTCCTGTTCATGAGGAAAATATGCAGCTAGGTTTTGAAGGAAACTATTTTATAAGTAGTGGGGGTACTTTACATCAAAATCGCACGGGCACCTTAACTTCAGTACCTTTCAAAATTACGCACCCTTTTGCTGCTTTTATGGTTTCCGGTGGTGTTTTACAAGATACAAGGGTAGAGCTTGTTTTGGCAGAAAATGACAGTATCTTTTTTCAAAGCACAGGTCAGGGTCGCGCCACGCTACAACCCGTTGTAGTTGATTTACAGCGGTTTTCAGGGAAGGATATGTACATTCGCATTGTGGATAATGAAACCGGTATGTCACCAATATCCTATATAGAACCGGATAAATGGGCGCATATTAATTTTGATAATTTCCTTTTATACCCTTCTCGTCCCTATTTTCCGAATGAATTATTTCAAAAAGATATTATTGTACTTCCGCCATTAGATCCTATACTTCATTCCGGCTTATCTGGTAAAGAAGCAGCAAAAGCAATGACCCTTCCAAACGATTTTACTGTTACCTTGGCGGCATCAGAACCTGATGTTGTTCGCCCTATCAGTTTTGCAATGGATGCGCAGGGAAGATTATGGGTAGTTGAAGCTCATACTTATCCTGTGCCAGCCCCAGAGGGGAAAGGAAAAGACAGGATACTTATTTTTGAAGACAGCGATGGCAATGGCACACTGGATAAAAGAAAGGTCTTTATGGAAGGTTTAAACCTAGTTAGCGGCATAGAACTAGGTATGGGCGGTGTATGGCTCGGAGCTGCACCTTATCTGTTATATATTCCCATTGATGTAGAAAATGATAAACCCGCCGGTCCGCCCGAGAAACTACTAGATGGATGGGGTCTTGATGATACCCATGAAGTATTAAATAGCCTGCGATGGGGTCCTGATGGTTGGCTTTACGGCACTCACGGGATATTTACCCATTCCAATGTGGGAAAACCCGGAACACCTGATTCTGAACGAACAAAAATAAATGCAGGGGTCTGGCGCTACCATCCGACAAGGCATGAGTTTGAGGTATTTGCTGAAGGCAGCAGCAACCCGTGGGGTATCGACTTCAATGATTACGGACATCCCTTTATTACGGTTTGTGTTATACCCCACATGTTCCATGTTGTTCAGGG
>JBGTEN010000332.1:0-16083 GCA_041747755.1 Arenibacter sp.
AAACAGGTTTGTCAGGTACAAATGGTAGTCAATATACTTGCCGTGAAGCCCGAAAAGTTTTTCCAATACCATCCAAAGCAATACCATTACCGAAAAAATAATGGCCCATTTCAATTCAATTTTTATGTTTTTCATGGTTGTTTATTTATTGTTTTTGTATGTAACCCATTAATTTTTTAGGAGGCTATGCTTGAAATATTCGCTGGTAGTGATAAATGCTATTATGGTTTGTTGTTCACTAGCCGTACTCAAATTCATCACTTGGTGTTCTAGTCAAATGGCACTAAGTCCGGTGCTAAAAACTCTTTCTTTGCCTTGTCAGAGTTAAAAATGTCAATGTTATAGTGCGTGTTCATCAAGTCCTTAAAGTTGTATTTCAGTCGTGGAAATTCTATGATAAAATCTTGAAATGTGTTTGAGTCCGACTTTTTAATAAAATGATGAACAGCTTTTATTGCAGCAATAGTCAAGGTCTCATTGTATTTATCCTTAGCTCCAAGAAATTCTACAAATGCCTTAAGCTGTGAACAAATATTTTGAATAGCAGCGTGTTCCCCATACGTTGTAATATGAATCCACGCTAATCTTAAATGTGCCTCGTGGGTAAAAATTTCGGGATTTAGGTCGCAGTTTTTAAACTTGTTTTCAAACTCAAAGTCTGTTAAGTCAAAATGGTTGTCCATTGTATGTTCGATATTGTTGTTGTCTGTATTTGTTGGCTACTAACGCCCTGCGAGCGATGTGAGGTGCTGTTATTTAGATAGTTATACATCGAAGATACGTATAAGATTTAAAATCAAGAAGCACCCTTACTAAATTTCAATACATGCCCGTATAAAACTTGATGCTTGTACAAAATACATTAAGGATACTTATTTTTTTATTTTTCCACCTGCAACAATAAAAAAAGCTTCTAAACAGAAGCTTTTTCCCAATCGAAGAGTTCTAAAATAACCCTAGTCTTACACTTGGAGTAGGAACTCTAACATTTGTACTAATAGTACTTCTGCTTCTTGGATAGCTTTGATAATAATCATACCTGTAATAATAAAAAGAGGCATGATGATAGTAATTTTCACTATGATGACAATGATGATTACAATGCTCATAATGGTTTGCATAAGCAGCTTTTTTACTGTTCATGTAGGCTTTATAAGCTTTTTTGTCTTTCCTTTTTAAATCGTTTTCATAGTTTTTCTGTTCTTCCCAAAACGTTTCTTCATCGGCTTTGGTTTCTGAGCTCAACTGTTGTTCATATTTGGCGTCTTCTTCGGCTCTTTTTTGGTAATAAGATTTTTTATCAACCGTTGTTTCATTTGATATTTCACTGTCTTGAGCATTTGTCATAAATGAAAAATGGAACACGATAATAAGCACTAGTGTCTTTAATGATCTCATAACTGTATTTTTATTGTTATTTTCTCATCTTAAAAACACTTTAAAAACCTTTTACCCTACCTATTTTTTCTACTTTATCATAAAAATTGAAAAAATGCTGAAGCTTGTTTGCAAGGAGGCTCACTTAAAAGTTCGTGATAGTAGCTGTAAACAAGAAAAAACTCAGGATGCTTTTTTTATTCTTTAGTAAATGTAAATTGTCCGCCTCCTTGTTTTAGTACCATCGATTTTTCTGCGGGGTTAAATTCTAAAACAACCCCTGCCTGGTCAAACTTAAACTTATCTTTCTCGGTTGCTTCAAGTGGAAAGGAAGACTGACCTGTTGCCTGTGCAATTAAAGTAGCATTGTCTTTGGTAACTGAGATTTTCAAAGGAATTTGTTCGGAGGCGTAAACACCCAGATAGATCTCTAAATCTTCTGATGTTACTTCATAAGTGGAAAATTCCGGAAGGTCATAAGGTTTGTCATAAACGGCACTCAGCACGGCAATTGAGATATCATTGTTGTTGAAATTTGTACCATTTGAGGTTAGCGCATACGAAATGTTTCCGTCCGAGAAATAGGAAAAAACCGAACTAAAACCATCGATACCGCCTGTATGTCCGTACCCCTTTTTGTTGTAAAAGGGAATTTGAAACAAGCCCATTCCATAATTGTCTTTAATCGTTTTCATGAGTTCAAGACTTTCCGGTTTTAACAGTTTTCCGGTGAATAGGGCGTCACTAAATTTTGTCAAATCGCCTGGAGTGGAACTAATGCCACCGGCTCCTAATGGAATAGAAATGTCTGTTTCAGGTTCAAGTTGCCACGCTTTCAAAAATTTATAGGATTTGCATTCATTTTTACCGGCACTACTATTTTTATCAAAGTAGGTGTTTGTTAAGCCAACAGGTTCTATTATGTATTCCTGCAGTACGGCGGCGTACGATTTTTGAAAAGTGTGTTCCAAAATATAGCTTAATAAAACATAATTGGAGTTGCTGTATTGGGATTTACTATCCGGTATAAAATCACTACCCCCTTTTGTAATAATAGCTATCATTTCTTTTTCTGTCTTGGGTTGTGTGTGCCAGGACAAATAGTCTTCGTCATCAGTAAAACTGTGAATTCCGCTTCGGTGAAGCAGTAACTGTTTTATGGAGATGGTACTGGCATTTTGTATCGTGGGAAAATAGGCGTCAATAGTTTGGTTTAGATCTAATTTTTTGTCTTCCACCGCTTTTAAAATCAATGCCGAAGTGAAGGTTTTAGATATGGAACCAATCCGGTATATTGAGTTTTGGTCTGCTTTTACTTTGTTCTCCATATCAGCAAATCCAACCGATTTCGCATAGATAATCACTCCGTCTTTGGCGACGGCTACGCTGCCCATAAATTTGGAATTCGCATCAAGCGCATTGAAATAAGTATCTAATTTAGTTTTGTCCAAGTTCTGAGCCAATCCCATGTGACAAAAAATTAGGATAAGTACTGATTTTAAGAGGTTTTTTTTCATTTCATTTTCGTTTATGGGTTCTTATAATACCATCTGATGCTACCTTTCTAGTTTCTTTTGTGCTTCGAATATTATTTGGTTTTAGTCTTAAAGAAATTCCAAACTTCACTTGCCATTTCTATGTCACCGTTTTGATTGCCCACTATTGCTAACCACAATGGGCTGTAACGCTCGGCTATACTCGGCTCTGTATGCCCCCCATTTGCTACTTTATAGAGAATTACCTCTGTACCCTCTCCGCCATTGCCGTACCAATATGTAGTAATTGTGGAGCCGTCATTTGTGTTTAGGTTTGGCAAATCTGTAATTACCGGTGTAGTATCCGCAGCGTTTCTTTGGACCCAATAGGCTACGGAATTTTCAGTTGAGATAACTTCCCCGTTGGTATCTATTTCGCCCCCTTCATAGGGCAAAAATGGGTCATCCGTCCCATTCATAAATAGTGCGGAAACCTTTGTCGTTGTATTTAGACATTCTGAATTTGCCGCATTTGAGGCCACAATAGAGGCAAACGCAGTTATTTTTTCCGGAATTTCTTGTGCTAAGCGATTGGCAAAATGGCCACCATTAGAGGTGCCTACAGCAAATACTTTTGAGTCATTTGAATTGTATTTTGCTTTAATAAGATCCAATAAACTTACTGTAAACTGTACGTCATTTACAGTGGGGGTTCTTGGAGCGTCATTTCTACAATCGTTCCACCCTCTTGAATTACTTGGTCCAAATGTTCCATTGGGTACAACAAGGATTAAATTTTCTTGATTTGCAATGTCTAGCCATACTTTGTAAGGTGCTTTAACACCCGTTATGCCTAACATATCGTCATAGCTGCCCCCATTGCCGTGAAATAAGAAAATAACAGGAGCATTTACGGGATTGTTTGGTATATATATATGATAATTCCTGTCAAGGTCGCCAATAGGTAGTACCTGATTGGTTAAAAGTCCTTTTTCAATTTCCGGACTACTTTCGGTCTTATCACAACTCAGCATAAAGAGGAGTAGGAAATATAGTGGCTGGTATTTCATATTATTGCTGTTTCATATTTCACACAAAAAACCAATTATAGGACCAATTAGGGGTTAATCATTTGCTGTTGTATCAAATAAAATCTGACGGGACTATTTAAAAATTATATAGGATCAAATTCTTTTGATTTCTTTTTAAACTTCTTATACCACATTATAATCAAAGGGGTATAAAGACAATACGTTATTCCGCCAACCACTGAAGCCCAAATGAATGAAAATTCATTGATTATAAGCGTAAGAATTATGGAAATAAGTGGAACGGAAAACATAATCAGAAGTTTTTTCTTTTGGCTTTTAGTATAGAATGCTTCAAACTTGTTTAAGTTCAATTCCGTTTTAATTTTATCAGCTCTATAGTAAAAAAGATATAAAACAAAATACAGAGCGAAAGCCACAAATCCGTAGTAAATCATTAGATAAGGTACTTGGTTGCCTTCAATGTTCACCGCTATATCCGTATTAAAAAAGAAGTTTGTAAGAAACAAAGTCAAAAATCGTAATGGGTACACATAAAATATTACCAATGCTATGAATATGGTGTTCAATATGGCTAGTCTTGTGTCGTTTAAAGTGTAAATTTCCGAAAAGCGCAAATGTTCAGTCCAAATCAAGACAATAAAAGAAATACTTATTAAAAAGGCAGGTAGTGTTTTGGTAAAGGTTAATAAATCTGCAAATGAGTTAGGATTGGTAAGATTAAAAATGAGTAAGGTAATCGCAATGCCAAAAACTGCATCTGTTAGATTGTCAAGCCGTGACGCATTTTCTCCACGATAATTAATTCTCGGGTCGTGTTGTCTGTTTTTTAGAATTTCGTTTCTCATTGGTTTTTGTCTTTTGCCTTACTGCAAACGCCCTGCTAAACCAGCCGTCAGGATTAGGTTTAATACTCCACTTGTAAAATACGAGGGTCATCGGGGTTTTTATTGGGTGGCACTTTCTATAATGGCGATTTCTTCCTCCGTCAACTCATACAATTGGTAAACCAATTGGTCGATTTGGTTTTCTAAGCTGGTGGTGTCGGTTTCGGGGTTTTGTATTTTATTAGACAGAATTTCAGTAACTAATTCTTCAATTAAAACTGATTTTAATAAATTATTCGAAATCGGAACTTTATCTGCATAACCTGGCATAAAATGCATAGTTCTAATAGCTTGATTATAGATAAAATAATAAAAAAAGAAGGACATTAATGAGGAATTAATTAACCCTACCAAAAATTCGTTCGACAATTCCCCTTTTGCACTAAAGCACATGACGGTGTTTAAACAAAATTGATTTTGATAATCAATTGTAGCTGCTAGTTTAATACGCGGTACTGGTTTGGTAATGTGAGCAACTATATCTTGGACTACTACCTTCCTTTTATTTGCCCTCCGAATATCTATTTCATTTAAATATTTTTCCTCTAGAAACCATTTCTCATGTATATCCTTTATGAAATACCTTTGAGTTTCTTTTCCCGTTAGAACTTTATATCCTATACCTTTTCTGTTCACCTTTGGTGTCATTCCCCCTTTACCATACCAGTATTCATAATAGTGTTGAACGGGCTTCGAGTTTTTAATAATTTTTTCCGCTATTGAAAGACTGTTTTTTGGAATACCAAAGAAAAAAACACCGTTTTTATAGGTTTCTACATTTAACAAGGAAGATTCAAAGTGATTTTCAGAAATACTTCCTACTCTAACAACTTCTTGTTTCTCGCTACTGGCAATAAATATCATCATCTCATAGGCGGCTTCATCAAAAGAACGACCAGTATCTATTGCCTGATTTATAAAAATTTTATTAAGAAGAATATTCCTTATTTCACTCCAAGACGATACATAACTTAATCCTTTAGGTACTATAAAGGAAAATGCAAAATTTGTTTTTTTTAATAAACCTAAAGATACTAGTCTAATAAAAAATTCTGCGATATCCCCTGTTGGGCCGTATAAATTTCTGGACTTCAAGTGCTCTTTTAATTTTTCATCAATATCCAAATATCTTCCGTAAGGCGGATTCCCAATCACCACATCAAAGCCTACAAAATCCCCATCATCATTGAGCACTTCTGGAAATTCAAAACGCCATTCAAAAGCATTTTCAAAAATTTTGTTGGCTTTTATTTCTTCAATTTCTAGCTCTAACTTTTTGGTTTCTTGGGTAATTTGCTGCACTTTTTTGTTCCAAGCCGCTTTTTCCTTTTTGCTCATTTCAAAAAGTTGCTGCTGATTGGTAAGTTGAAACAGTTCTCCGGATAGTTTGCGTAGCCTTTTTACCTTCGGGTCGTTTAAGGATATTTCACTTCTAAAATCTGATTTAATGGCGGCAATGAGCCTTTCCATTTCTCTTTTTTGTTCTTTATTAATGGCATTGCGGTACGTTGCTACTGCAAGACGGTAGCTATCAATGCTCCACTTGCTTTTTTTCAAAGCCTGTTTTAAGTCGGCATCAATGGCAAAACGGCTCACTAAAGAGTTCCCGCATTTTATATTGATGTCAATATTTGGAAGTGTCTGTAATTCCAAAAAAGGCTCCCCTCCTTTTGAAGGAGGGGTGTCAGCCAGGGGCTGACGGGGTGGTTGAGTATAATTTGTTACCCCTCCGTCCGCCGTAGGCGGCCACCTCCCCTTGTCAGGGGAGGAGCTGTTAGGTAGTTGAGTATAATTTTCTACCACCCCGACTCTTCGAGCCACCCCTCCTTCAAAAGGAGGGGAGCTTTTAGGGGGTTGTTTTCCAAAATAATTTTTAATTTCATTAAGCAACTCCTCCGGGTTATCCCAAACCCATTTGTTCTCGAATCGTAAAACTCGTATTCCAAAGGCTTCCAGAAACAAATCTCGATCTTGGTCATACTCTGCTTGCGAAGCTTCAAAATGGCCTTGCCCATCCAGTTCAATGGCTAGATTTTCTTCCGGACAATAAAAATCAAGTATATAATTGGCAACACTGTGTTGTCTTCTGAATTTTCTACCCTCAAGCCCTCTTCCTTTTAATAGCGTCCATAATTTAGCTTCTGCAGGAGTTAAGGTATTGCGTAGTTCTTTTCGGAAGGTTTTTAAGTAGGGTAGGTTGTTGATTTGTTCTTGACCCCTCTGTCCGCCGTAGGCGGACACCTCCCCTAATTTAGGGGAGGAGCTTTGTATGTAGTAGGCATTTTTTAAAAGTTCAATCCATAACCGTAAACGGCAAATTTTTACTGAATTGGAATTGATGTCTACCCCAAAAAGGCAATTTTCTATGAGGGTTTGTTTTTCGTGAAATAGGGTTTCCTGTATGCGTTGGCTCTCTTTGTTGTTTGGGTTATAGTCAAACAGTTCGCCATCTTCATCTGTAACAATCAATTCATCATTTACCACTTCTACCTCGTATCGGTGCAACGATTTGCCTTCCCTATCTTCCAGAATTTTTAAATCGTTTTTAACTGCGATCAACTCATTCAAAGCCGATACCAAAAAATGCCCGGAGCCCACAGCGGGGTCGCATATTTTTATAGAATTTACAATTTCGTTGGCTTGCTTTCTACTAATCTGCCGGGGAATTAATTCATAAATAGCGTCAATGCTTTTTATTTCTCCTTCAGGGATTAGGGAACTTTCATTAAACTTCTGCACAACGGCTCTGCGAATGGTTTCCCGGCACATATACATGGTGATAAAGCCCGGGGTAAAAAATGAACCGTCTTTGTATCCGTTTATTTTCTCGAAAATTAATCCAAGAACAGACGCATTGATTAGTGTTTTGTTATCTTCCTGAATTTCTTCTGAACCTTCGCTGCTAAAATCGTACGCATTTAAAAACTCAAACAAATATTCCAGTGTACTTAAATTTCCTGTTCTCTTTTTACCTTGTTGGTCTTTAAGAACAGTAGAAGAAATAATGGGTATCGTTTTATCGTCTTTTAAGTTACTGATAAAGAGCGTAACCTGCTCCATGTCTGTAGGCTCAAAAAGAGATGAATTAAGATAGGGAACTTTCTTAAAAAGTTGCTTTACATCTTCATTTCGTTCATTATGCTTGCGCGCCAACACCTGAAAGAACAAACTGTTTAGGTCGTCGTAGTTTCTAATTTTGTCGATGGTAAGAAATCTGTAGTCGGCCACACCCTCAGCTTTGTGATAGGTAATAAGTTGGGCTTCCAACAACTTTAAAAATAAAATACGGTTAATCCAGGTTATGGAAAGTTCAAGAGCAACATTAAAAAGTTTTTCCTCCGGAGAATCTCCAAATTGGTTTGGTCTATCCAATCGGCTTAGTTTATCTAAACTATCTAGCTGTACCATGGCATTTTCAAGAATGGATCCCGTGTTTCTTTCTCCTGCTTTGTTTCTTCCAATGAGTTTTTTGCTTCCTTCTTTGGTTTCGGTTAAGCCAATAATGTGCAACAACTCGCTGTAAAAGCGTTTGTCCAAGCTATTGCTGTCATTGGTGAACGGCAGTTTTAAAAGGTGCTCCGGTGATAACAATTTAAATAAAGCAATCAACGAATTATCGTCTGCTTTGTCGGCATTGCGTAGCGGCTTTTGAAAATCCTGAATGTTGAAGTAAGTAAATTCAATTTCTGTAGTGATGCTGTCAATAAAGGGCTCAGCAATTTGTTTGTAGAAAAAGTCGGTTTTGCTGTCGGCTAACCTTCCGCTTTCAAAGTCATTGAATTGTTTTACCAAATTTTTGTTTTGCGCAAAAAGGCTGTCGAATAGGGTAGCATCAAAAATAAACCATTCGTTTATGTTGGTAATTACCAAATGCTTTACTTCCAGATTTTTGTGGGTAATTCTTTCCCGTAAATAATAGAGTACTAATTCCTGAAACGCTTTGGTGTTTATCCTATCAGACGTAACCATTTCAGATTTATTGGTCGGTTTTTTCGCTTCGAGAATAACACCAACGGCACTAGTTGCATTTGTGCCATTATGAATAACAAGGTCGTTTCTCCCTTTGGTATTTATAAAGTGATTTTGTTTATAGTAAGTATCCTTTAAGAAGTCTGAAACCAGATTTTTATGAAACTCTTCGCTTTCGGTGTCATTTGTTCTATTGAGTAAGGTAATAAGATTAGTCTTGAAACCTTCAATTTCAGTCCGGTTGGGTTTTACTTTTAAAAAGGCTTTGTTTAGGGCCTTTCTTGGTTTCAAGCTGTTTATCTTCATTTAGGCCGTGGCTTTCTTTTAGACTGTTAAGATACTTTTTTCTGTTTATTTCTTTGGTCTGGGGTTGCAAAAATTGGTTTTGAGAAAAGAAGAGAAGGCATTTTTTAGATTTTTGGAAGTTGGTTTATCTCTCATAATATCAAAGACAGATTATACCTTTACAGAAGACGCTTAGAAGTGCTTAACATAACAATGAAATATGACTAAACCTTTTTATAGTGTATTTACTGTTCAACAAAAAAATCTTCGTCTAAATGCTTTACTTCATAAACTGATTTAATTTGTATTCCGACATTATATTCGTGCATTAAATCAACTAGCTTTAAACCATCAATTAGGATGATTTTATGGTGAGCATTTTTAGCTTTTTCTTCAGCACCTTTGTCAAAAATTGATGTTGTAACAAAGACACCTTTATTAGTATCCCCACTCATCGCACCAATGAAATTTCTAATATCTTTTTCTCTAACTTTATTTTCGGTAAATCTTTTAGCTTGGATATAAATGCGGTCTAATCCAAGCTTATCTTCGTTAATAATTCCATCAATTCCACCATCAGCGGATTTAGATGTTTCGATAAAGTCACCATAACCCATCTTTTTTAATAATAAGAGAATTACCTTTTCAAAATAATAGGGATCGATTGCTTTCAACTTTTCTAACAAATCATTTTTAACTTCCCTTTCAATCTGTAAAAAACCTTGGTTAATTAAGTCTTCTGGGGAAGATGTTTGGTTTTCTGATTGTATTATAGTGTTATCCTCAAAAACATTTAATTTACTTATTTCGAGTTGTACATCTTTTAATAAAAGTACACTTTTCTGCTTAATGCCTTTAGGGGTTATTTGAACAAAGCCTCTTTTAGGATATTCCACAAACTCTGACTGTTTCAAATATGAAATTCCCCATGCAATTCGATTATGAATTAAAATATCACCGGATTTAATTTTTTCCTCAAGCAGAGTGACTGGCAAATGGGAGTAGTGCTTGTTAATTACCTTTCTTATTAACTCACGTCGATGTAGTGCACTACCATCTCTTAATATATCAAGTATCGGATTAAATGTATCATTATATTTTGGTATTTCATTTTTCATAACTGATTCTTCAGATTGCCCACTACGGTATAGAAGGCACAAAACATTTATCTCAATAAACTATGTTTATAATGTGAGCTACGGTTAGTATAATTCAAGAATTTGGTTTAAGTCTAAAAGTATTATTTTTCTTCCAATTCTTCATAAAAGGCTCCTAAGGTTTTTTTAAATGCCAAGTTGTGAGGTAATAAGAGGTGTGTATCTACCATGCGAAAAATGGTATCAGCATCCAATTGAGGTTTACTACTATCAAAGGCCTTGTATCGCTCTGCTTGTGCCGAGCGCGTCGAAGTATGGAGCGGTCGGAACTGGTTTTTCAGCTCCCGAATTGGTTGGGATTGGGTGAGGTCAAAATATAGGCTGAACTAATACTCAGGAATTACCACCGCCTACACTTTAACATGTTTCCAGCTCCCTTTTTTAAACAACCAAAGTGTAAACAAGCCTACAGAAGTTTCAGATATAAACACCGCCCAGAAAACGCCGGAGTGTGCCCAGTCCAGGTGCAATGCCAGCCAATACGCCAGAGGAATCTGTATCAACCAAAAGAAAACCAAATTAATATAAGTAGGGGTTTTGGTATCTCCGGCACCGTTAAAGGCCTGTACAGAAACCATCCACCAGCCATAAACAAAAAAGGAAAAGGATAAAATCCGCAGCCACTCTGCCCCAATAGCAATTACCTGAGCATCCTGAGTAAAAATACCCATCAAGGCCTCATTAAAAAGGAAAAAAACCACGGACACACACACTAAAAATGCCATATTGTAGGTGCCTATTTTCCATACCGTGGCTTCAGCACGTTCCGGACTTCCGGCTCCCAAATTTTGTCCTACCAAGGTAGCCGCAGCATTGGAGAGTCCCCAGGCAGGCATCATGGTGAACATCATAATCCGCATGGCAATGGTGGCACCGGCTACGGCAACACTGCCAATATCCGAGAGAATCCGCATTAAAAATATCCAGGAGGTCATGGCGACCAGCATTTGGGCAATACCCCCAAAAGAGGTTTTTAGCATATTGAGCATAATGGCCCCATGCAGCCGCAGTTGTTCCCAACGCACGGAGATGTGTTTTCCGCCTTTCCACAGCAACCATAACTGACTTAGCACCCCAATACCGCGACCAATAGTTGTCGCTACAGCGGCACCTTCAATCCCCAATGCCGGGATGGGTCCCCACCCAAAAATAAGGAGGGGATCTAAAACAATATTAATACCATTGGCAATCCATAAAATGCGCATGGCAATGGCGGCGTCACCGGCACCTCTGAAAATAGCATTGATGACAAACAACAGCATAATAACCAGATTACCACCCAACATCCATTGGGTATACTTGTAGCCAACGGTTAGGCTCCATTCATCTGCCCCCATAAGCAATAACAGGTCTTTTGCAAAAAAGAGTCCGCCTATAGCAAAGGGCAAGGAAACCAATAGCCCAATTATAATGGCCTGCACAGCCGAGATGCCGGCTTCTTCTGTATTTTTTTCACCCACCCTACGGGCAATAATGGCCGTAACCGCCATAGAAAGGCCCATAGCCACAGAATATAACAAAAACAAATAGGTTTCTGTAAGGCCCACAGTAGCCACTGCAGAGGCTCCCAATTTCCCTACAAAGAAAATATCCACTACCGCAAAGGTGGACTCCATGACCAGTTCCAGAATCATGGGAACTGCCAGCAGAAAAATGGCTTTTTTTAAAGATATAGCAGTATAATCCGCTTCGGTTCCCCGAATGGCATTTTTTAATTCCTGCCAAATGGAATTTTGGGTCGATTGGTTGGTCATCAGGCGTTTAAAAGAGTTGCTATGTCAAACTTACGCATTTTTAAAAAAGCTTGTATCACGCGTTGTCCTTTTTCCGGGTCGGCCATGAGTTGCGGTAAAATTGCAGGTACAATTTGCCAGGAAACACCATATTTATCAGTGAGCCAACCGCACATATCTTCATGGCCTCCTTCGCTCAGCTTTACCCAGTAATAGTCAATCTCTTCCTGATTTTCACATAGCACCACAAACGAGTTTCCTGGAGTAAAATCAAAATCGTGCTGCAGCGTACTGCTCGTTGCATTGAAAATAAAATCCTGAAGTTTAAACTGTGTAAACAACAAACTACCTTCGGGTACTTCGGCCTCAGGAGGATACGGGGCTTCAAGGAGTATTTTAGACGGATTAAAAATGGTAGTGTAGTGCGTCATAGCTTCTTTGACTAATAGGTATTTTGTGTTGGCAAAGAGTAGGGTAGGAACAATCTTTTGGGTTGAATTGATGTCATCTATATCCAGTTGCCAGTTTACCCCATAGGCATCAATGATCCAGGCATATTTTGAAGACCATGCATAAACATCCAAGGGCATTATCACCTGTCCGTTTTCAACCAAGGCATTGTAAATGCGGTCGATTTCGGAAGCACTGCCACAATATACGTAATAAGAAATAGCGGAATTCACATTGTATTTGGGACCGCCATTCAGGCCCATAAAATGGGTACCGTTTAGCTCAAAAGTGGTGACCATGGGCGTGTCTTGCAGCAATGCACTATTCGGAAAAACCGAACAATACAAATCGGCCGCCGCTTTGGCATTGTCGTTAAACCATAGGCAGGGGTAAAGAAGTGTTTTCATTTTAGGTCAGGTTTAAAAAAAAATCTTAGTTAGTATATATTCCTTCGTAATTTTAGATAATTCTATGTTCATTTCTTTTGCTTGTCCAAAAGAAACGAACCAAAGAAAAAGACCCTTTTTCGTAGGAATTTTTCAGCGAAAGCTGAAAATCGTCCGGCAAACTCTGCGTCGTCCCTCTATAGGGACTCCTGAATTTCAGAGCTTTGCTCGGACTATTCTTGCGAAAAAGAAAAAAACAAAAGTTTATAATTGTTAATCACATTATTTGCGGATTTTCTCATCACAATTAAACATCCACCGCACCCCGAATTTGTCGGTACAACTCCCATAGAAATCGCCCCAAAACATGTCCTGAAGTTCCATTACTACTGTTCCGCCTTTGGATAATTCATTAAACAAGCTGGAGGTTTCTTTACGGGTATCGGGTCGCAACATAAGATGCGTGTTGTTCCCAAATTTGAGGGAGAACCCCATAGATTCCGGGGCATCCGTACCCATGATGAGGTGTCCGCCCAAGATCGGTAGTGCGATATTTACAATCATGTTTTGTTCAACTTCGCCGATCGGGGGCATTCCTTCCGGAGGGGGCATATCTTTGAAACGGACAATAGCGCCCAAAAATTCGCCTCCAAAAACAGATTTATAATACAAAAAAGCTTCTTCGGTATTTCCGGGAAAGTTGAGGTAAGTGCTTACTGTTGCCATGTTGGTTGATAGTTGTCCGTTGATAGTTGTTCGTTGATAGTTGTTCGTTGATGGTTATTCGTTGATTTGTTTAATTGTTTCCACTACTGTCAGTTCGAGTGCCCCGCCAGAGTGGGAAGTATCGAGAACAGTTTTATGGTTCTGCTCTCGAATCTTTCTCAATCCTCCTTTGGCGGACAGGTACTATCCCGTCTCAGCCGGAAAGCCGAACTGACAACAGAAACTTATTTTATTCTCTCGTTGCATTCAATTTATGATAGTGGACATAACTCACGGCTAAAATGGCCAACACGATTAAAGGAAAAAAGGTTTGGAAATTAAGACCGTCAACTACACCGTGACTAATGGCAGCAAACAGAAAATCGAATGTGAATCCCGCGTACGCCCATTCTTTTAATCGCTTGGGCACTTGAGGAATGACCAGAATTAGCACGCCCAGAATTTTAAAAATGACCAGCGCGTTACCAAAATATTCCGGGTAACCCAGATGCCGGATTCCTTCTTTCGCCAGTTCCGTTTGGGATGTCAGCGCCGGCATAACCCCTTCCAACAAGGCAATGATAATCGTGGATGTCCAAAATAGTATTTTCTCTTTTTTCATATGTTTTGTTTTTAGTGTGAATTGTTTTTGCTTGAAATTGGTTGTCGTTTTATGTGTGTATATTTAGGTTTTTTATTTTTTTTTGATACTATTTATGTGGTCAATGTGTTCATTCTTTTTTGCATTGCCCAAAAAAGAACCAAAAAACGCTAGGCTGATTTTAAATTTCTACAAACCTAAGCTCTTTTCGCAGCCACGCCTCCCAGGCCGCTTTCACTATCGTGAAATGCTCTATGGACGGCTTCCCTCTCCCTATGCAAAAAGCCCTAGGATTTGTAACGAAATTAAAAATAGGCCTGAAAATCTTTTAATTACAAATAGATTCAAATCATTTTAACCGCTCAAATCGTCCTTTTCGTTTAATCAGGTTTTTATAGTCCCATTGAATGGCTCTTGATTTTTTCAGCCAGCGATGCAAATCACCTACCACAACCTCTGAAACGTTTTTATAAAATATGGAGGCATCCTTAAACTTTTGTCCCTTTACGTTTAGAATTTCCTCGTCAAAGTCGGCCCCGCTCCAGAACATCAATCGGATTCCCGGTTTTTGTTTGCTGTAACCCACAATAGGATTCCCATCTAAAAACCAAACCGGATGCGCATGCCAGATCTTGTTTTCCGCCTCAATAAGTTCCTGATTAATCGTTGCCGCCAACAAGTCGCAAATCTCTTGGTCTTCCGGTGTTTGCTTTTGATTGTAAAGCTTAATTTCTTGGTTCATGATTTTCTAAACTTACCAAGATCCATATAAATGATGTCCCAAATATGACCATCAAAGTCTTCAATTTTCCGAATCTGCATAAATCCCTCATCGATCATTGAAGTGGGTTCTTTACCACCTGCTTTTAAACCACTGTCAACTATTTCGTTTACTCTGTCTAGACTTTCCACAGGAAGTGTAAAATAGGCATCCACCGTATTTTTATTACCTGAAATGGGTTTTTTGCTATAGCTCTTGAATTTTTCCTGTGCAATGAGCATCACATAGATATGTTCGCTCCAAACCATACATTTTTGTTGGTCATCAGAAAACAGCGCCTTGTTTGTAAATCCCAATTGGGTGTAGAAGAGCATCGACTTTTCTACATTTTCAACAGGTAGGTTGATGAATATTTGTTTCATTTTTTTTGTTAGTAGTTACGGTATTCTATTTTCTACATAGCTTTTGAAATTATCTAAAATAGCCTGCCAGCCTTGTCGTTGCAACTCAAGGCTATTGACATTTTCTGCGTCGAACGTTTCCTGAATTTCCGTAGTACCGCCTTTTGACTCAAATTTAATTGCTACCCTTCTGTCATCTTCCAAGACATAGTGAATCGCCTTGTTAGGAATAATTTTGGTATATATCCCTGTAAAATCAAATCCGAAACTGCCATCTTTGGCTTCCATTCTGGATAAAAATTTTTCTCCAACCCTTAAATCATTTGTCGCTTTTGGTGTATGCCAATCCGCTGAGGCATTATTCCACTGTATAATGTGCTCCGGCTCTGTCCAGTAATGCCATACATTTTCAATTGGAGCGTTGACAATTGCGTCTACGGTAATACTTTTTTTGTTTAAGGTTTTCATACGGAATATGATTTTTGAAATTTAAATTTACTGAACTGTACGACACAAAAATAGAAATGAATTAGAAAAGTTAATTTGTGTAAAAACGACAATAGGAGGGTGATTTACGACATCCTATTTTTTATATTTGAAAAATGAAAAATGTCCTAATTCTTGTTCCGGAAAATTCGGTTTTGCAGGCCATTGCCGATCCGCAGTATTGTTTAAATGCTGTAAATCAGTTTTTAACGGCATCGGGGAAAGCTCCTTTGTTCAACGTACAATTAGTGGGATGTCATAAAAAAATTCAACTTAATGAAGGGCGTTATTCCGTACATCCGGATAAACTTTTGGAAGAGGCTACAACACCTCATTTGATATTTATTCCCGCCCTGTTCGGAGATATGGAACGCGCCATAGCGTTAAACAAAACAATGCTA
>JBGTEN010000333.1:0-1610 GCA_041747755.1 Arenibacter sp.
TTCAATTTGAATCGGGGTCATTTCATCTTTAAGAAGAAGAGGAAAAACATATTTTGTGCCATTCCTATTAGCATATAGATATTCCAGAATTTCTGCAACCGGTGGTAAAATGGTAATATTAAAACTGCCTTTGGATTTAGAACGACGATAATTGATTTTATTACCACTGATTTGTTTCCATTCCAACAGCATTTGATCAGTAAAATTCATTCCTCGTGTATAAAAGCTAAACACAAATAGTTGATGTGCCAAGAGGTGGGGATATTTTGAAATATCCATTGTTACGATTTTCATCATATCGTCATAGGGCAATGCTTTTTTTATAGGATTACTTTTGAGTTTTGAAATCTTATATTTTCGGAATGGATAATTTTCCAGTAATAATTTTCCAAATTTAGTTTTGGGATCATTTCTCGCCATCGCTAGATTATATACTGTTCTTAGAGAGCGCATGCGAACACTTATACCACCGTTAGTGCCACCCGTGGATCTGAGAAAATTCTCGTACTTATGTAAAAAGGTTAAGTTGATGTCTTCAAAGTCTAAACGTGTACTACCATGGAATTTATTTAAGGATGTAAAGCTATGCTTATGGACTTTAGCGTCACCCGTTCGCCCTGCGCCATTTAAATCATTGATTAGATCATCCCAGAAGTAAAAGAAATTCCTGGTGGTTTCTTCCAAATTATGTTTGGGCATAAATTCTCTCTCAAAATCAACTAGTGTGAATTGTTCATTTTCATACTCAAGTTCAGAATAGACTTTTAAAGCCCTATCTTTAAATTTTAGTAGCACTCTATTACTTTGTATATGATTGGAGTACTTTTTAGTAAATTGCTCTGATTTTTCATCGAATTCCTCTGGAAGCGCATGGAAAATGGTTTTGAAAAATTTTGATTTTCTGTCTTTGATGACCCGTAGACGTACCGGATAGGTATTGTTGGCTCTTTTTACTTTTTGTAAAACAATTTTTATTGCAGACATAGAATAGCTATTAAATAGTTTTAAAATCCGTACAACATACGTACAACAAATTCACATTTAAAGGTAAAACATATGTCTCTAGATAAAAAATTATTATTCATAAATAATTGATTATCAGACTATAAGAAAATAAATGAAGCCAAATGAAGACTATTTTTTTTGGCCTTCTAAGCAGACGGTCACACGTTCGAATCGTGTCGCGATCACTTAAAGCAGAGGGTCCGTTCACCACAATGAACGGACTTTTTGTTTTTTCGGGCCGCACAAAACCTACAGTTCGTATTAAGGCCGGCGCAGCAGGATAGTGCATCCCGACTTAAGTCGGGACGGTTACACGTTCTCCCGAGGCTTCGGGAGTGTCGCGATCACGGAAAAGCCACTTTTAGTAATTTTTATCCTTTATAATCATTTCGAATTTCATATTTAAAAAATATTGAGGAGGCTCTTAACTTAAAAATACGTACTTCTAAGAGGGATTATTCTTTAAATTGCGCAGATAATGCGCTATATTGCATCAAAAAGTAAATATTATGGCTACAATACGAAAATCCATCACTTTTACTGAGCAGCAGGATTTATGGATAAAACAGCAAATTGAGAATGGCGATTATACCAATGACAGTGAA
>JBGTEN010000334.1:0-4087 GCA_041747755.1 Arenibacter sp.
TTTCATCGTTCCTACAAAATCATAGGTTGGAATATTGAAATTCCGAATTGCATCATGGATTCTTAAAATGGAAAACTCATTACCTCCAAAACTTTCTAAATGGGCATTGTTAATAATCTTTTCGTTGGTTTTATAGTTGTATGCTTTACTAGCTAAAGTATCTTCAGGAAAGTCAGGATTTAAAGCATACTGGTAAAGCATAACTTGGGTAGTTGCATCATCCATTTCGTTAAAACCATAGTCAAAAACCTCTACTATTGCTTCGTTTAAATTGCGATAAATACTATCCTTAAACTGGTAATCTCTGTAGTAACCTATAGTGGAAAACGATTTTAGGGGATAGTTTTGAGGTATGGCTTTAATGGCCTGTTCAATAATTTCTTTAGCAGCCAGTTTCCTCTTTTTCTTTGCACTCACCACAGCTTCATCTAAAAGTAATACTCCTGTTTCTAAACGGATTATATTGATGTCTGTAGGAGATAATCTTAACAAAGAAAAATCCACGTTTTTATAACCTAAGGAAGATATTTGTAAAGTATCCCCTTCTTCCCTAAATTTTAGAGGAATACGAAAACCACCATCCATATTGGTAATTACCCCTACAGGCTTGTCCTTAATTCGAATAGTGGCAAAGACCAAAGGTTCCCCTGTCTCCTTATCCAATACTCTTCCTCGTAAATAATCCTGATTTTGGGCAACAACCACCATGCCAGAACAACAAAAAACAAAAAGGCATATCTTTGTTAGTTGTTGCATATAATTAATTTACAACGGTTTTTAAGGGAGTATTCATCCAATAATCTTCCATATTTTCCGGCTTGAAGATGGGTTGGTCCATAAAAATCGGCTGATATTTCTTCATGTAAAGGGTGTCTTGAACTCCTCTTGTATTGGGTTTAACTTCCTGTGCAAAAAACTCCCGAAATTGGTTATAACCTTTTGAAGTCCATTTGTGGATTAAATTGCCATTCACATCTTTGAGATTTTCCACCTTTGCACTAAGTATATCAGCGGTCAACGGTATACCCTTATTAGAAAAAACCCTAATTGATCTTAAAATTTCCTCTAATTTATAAGGAAGCAAATCGGGATAAATTAGAATTTCATTTTTATCTTTAGCTCTCTTATTGAACTCTATTTTTTTTATCTTGAGAGGTTTGCCCTTATAGTCAATAAAGAAATTGTCTTTGTTCAAGACCTGATCCATATCCAGCTCTTTGTTGAAGATAAGTACAATACTCATTCCAACTATATCAATATACTCCAAAATAAACTTAGGGGGTTCCCATACTTGAAATGTATTGTTAAAGGAGATATAGTTGAGATACATCTTATTTTTATTTTCTTTATACTCTGTAATGACTTCAAAAACCAATCCTTTATTGGTACCCTGTTTATTTGGTTTTATGCTTCCTTTATTATTGTCGTATACGGCATATTCCAGTTTGTGAATGGCGAAATTAATCTTTGATATATACAACTTACCATACGCACTAAAATCGGAATCCAGTTTAACGAAACGAACAACATACAAAGGTTCGTTATTTAAAGTGGTTCCCATATCTTTTGAAAAATTATGATTTGGAAGTAAGTCTCTTTTAAAGGTATGAACAAAGGAATATGAATCTAATGAATAATTACGTATGGCGTCGTGTACCCTTAATATGGTTAGTTCATTGCCACCATAAGCCGGAATAAAGGCTTTGTCAATAACTTTCCTGCCCTCTTCTAAATTGTATTTATAAGGTTTGTCAGCCAGGGTATCTCTTGGAAATGTATAATTATTTTTTGTTTCGTAAATTCCGGTTTTAGTAGTTAGACTATCCACTTCGTCAAAGCCATAGTCAAATACTTCTACAAGGGCTTCATTGAGGTTAACATATTGATTATTGTTGAATTGATAATCCCTGTAATAGCCCACAATGGAAAATGGCTCGGTAGAATAATTATCGGGAATAGCTTTTATAGCCCTTCTAACAATCTGTCTGGCCGACAATGCCTTCTTAGCCTTTGCCTTAACAACAGCTTCATCCAATTCAATTGGCGAAGGAGATAAGCGCAGAATATTAATATCCGTTGGGGAAAAGGAGCTTATAGGTCGCTCCATAGCTAGGTAACCTATACAGGATATCTCTATAATATCTCCCAGTTCCCCAAACCGTTTTGGTATTTGAAAACCACCATCATGGTTGGAGATTACTCCAACAGGCTTGTCTTTGATTCGAATAGTGGCAAATGGAATAGGCTCTCCGGTTTGGGTATCCATTAATTTCCCCCGGATAAATTCGTTTTGAGCAATAAGAGAATTCAGGCAAACAAAAAGCCAAAAAGTGAGGAAAAGCGCATTTCTCATTTACAACTTTATTAGGATACCGTAAGATAAATAAAAACAGCGTACAGACCAAGTAGTATAATTCCGTCATGCCGGCCTAACCGCAGTCCTCTTGGAAAAAAAACCAGAGGTAACATAATAAATGAAAAACCGAGCATCCAAAAAATATCACTGTCGAGTAAATGACGATCCAATACCTTTATAGGTGTAATAATTGCCGTAATTCCTAGAACTGCTAAGAGATTAAAAATGTTAGATCCTATAAGATTCCCCAGAGATATGGACTTTTCCTTTTTAACCATAGCGATTACAGAGGCGGCCAATTCGGGAATGCTGGTACCAATAGAGACCACTGTGATACCAATAACCCTATCCGACACCCCAAATGTAGCGGCCAAGCCTACTGCACCATTTATGAGAAGTTCTGATCCTCCCCAAAGAGCAACACCACCAGCAGTCAAAAGTAAGATTACCTTATACAAGGGTAACTTTATATCCTCCTCAAGAGCTTCATTTAAAATTACATTTTTTTGAAATTTAAGTAAGAAAAACAAAAATAATATTAGGAAAAATAGCATTGCTACTCCTTCATTCCTATTAAGCTCCCCATCGTAATATATAAATACAAAAAAGAGTATAGAAGCCACCATTAATACCGGCCAATCTATTTTATAAAACCCCGGACGAACATCTATATTACCTAAGATTAAAGTGACGCCTAATACCAAACCCAAATTTGCAATGTTAGACCCAACCACATTGCCCAAAGCCAAATCCGGAAATCCATCCAGAGCCGCTTTAACACTAACTATAAGTTCCGGGGTAGAGGTTGCAAAAGAAACCACTGTCATCCCGATAATAATCTTTGGAATATTTAAAGAAATTGAAAGAGCTACTGCTGCTTTTAAAAGCCAATTGCCGCCCAGAATTAACAGGCCTAAGCCAAGAAGTACAAAAAGAATATTCATCGCGATTCTATTTCTGTAAATATAACAGAAGTCTTCTATCAACTAAGCAACCATTTATTAAATAAAATGCTATTGGTTTCTGCAAATCAACAATCTAGAATCGGTTTCAGTAAGCCAACTTAAATTATCTTCGTAAATTACACTTGGCTGTTGAGCGTAAAAAAAATAAAACATGAAACATTCCCTTTTTAAATTTTTAGCCAAAGTAAATAAGGTGGTATTGCCCTCCTATTCCAAAAAGCAATTGGATTTATCCAAGGCCAGTAAATTGCAAATGGCCATTATCGGATGGCGCTATTATGTAACCATAAATGCACTGGGTTAGTAGTGAATAAGCGATTTTACGGGGTATTGCTTTAGTATTTCCTTACCTTGTAAAAAATCCAGTTCAATTAAAAAATTACATTGTACAATTTGTCCACCTAACTTTTCTACTAATTTGCAAACTGCCGCTGCAGTGCCCCCGGTAGCTAAAACATCGTCGTGCACTACTACCCTATCCCCTTTTTGTATGGCATTTAAATGTATCTCCAAAGTATCTAAACCATATTCTAAAGCATAAGTCTGACTAATTTTGGAAGCAGGTAACTTACCTTTCTTACGTACCGGCACAAAACCTGCATTTAGGTATGCGGCCAATAAGGGTGCAAAGAAAAAGCCGCGGCTTTCTATACCTACTACCTTATCAATCTTTTGGTTTTCGACTAGGCTTATAAGTGCTTCTATGGCATTCTTAAATACTAATGAATTCTGTAAAAGGGGAGTTATATCTTTAAAGATAATCCCC
>JBGTEN010000335.1:0-8994 GCA_041747755.1 Arenibacter sp.
ACAAAAAACAAACGACTTTCAAACATTTTCTGATGAATAAGGACTTCCCCTCTAGCTTGGGCCGCTGTAACCAATAAAATACTCAATAAATCGGGTGTCATACCCGGCCAGGGAGCATCGGCTATAGTTAATATAGATCCGTCTATATAATTTTGTATCTGATATCCTTCTTTGTGTTCGGGAATATAAATATCGTCTCCCTTTTGTTCCAGAGTAATCCCCAGCTTTCTGAAAACTGTTGGAATCTGTCCTAGGTTTTCCCAACTCACATTTTTGATGGTGAGTTCGCTGCGGGTCATAGCTGCAAGACCAATCCAGCTGCCAATCTCAATCATATCGGGCAACATAGTATGCTCGGTACCACCCAATTCGTTTACCCCTTCTATAGTAAGTAAGTTAGAGCCGATTCCACTGATTTTTGCCCCCATTCGGTTGAGCATTTTACATAACTGTTGCAAATAGGGTTCGCATGCGGCATTATAAATCGTAGTGGTTCCTTCGGCAAATACAGATGCCATGACAATATTAGCTGTTCCGGTAACGGAAGCCTCATCCAAAAGCATATAGGTGCCTTTGAGTTTTTTGGCTTCAACCCCGTAAAAATATTCTTCTTTATTGTATCTGAAGGTAGCGCCAAGATTGATAAAACCCTCAAAATGGGTATCCAATCTTCTTCGACCAATTTTATCACCACCGGGCTTGGGAATATAACCTTTTCCAAAACGTGCCAACAAGGGACCTACCATCATAATGGATCCTCTTAACCCTTTGCCGTCATGCTTAAATTGATCTGATTGCAGGTAATCCATATTTACATCATCCGCCTTGAAGGTGTAAGAACCTTTGCCTTTCTTTTGGATTTTTACGCCCAAATCCTCCAAAAGTGATATCAGCTTATTAACATCAATAATGTCGGGAATGTTATTGATGGTTACGCTTTCTGAAGTTAAAAGCACGGCGCAAAGAATTTGTAAAGCCTCGTTTTTGGCGCCTTGTGGTGTTATTTCTCCGTGAAGTTTATGACCACCTTCAATTTTAAATGTTCCCATTTAACGTTGAATGTTATTAGAACCGCTTTTTATTGCGGTTGTTATTATTGTTGTTGCTATTGGTTCGTTGGCTTTTCTTGCCGTTGTTGCTTGGTTTTGGAGTCTTCGCAACCCTATTTTTAAGAAATTGTCCACTTTCTGTTAGATTCTCACCATCAGAAGCCATATCTATTTTACCATCACTGAGTTCATACAAATGTTGAAAAATGGCATTGTCATCTACGGTATCTTTGTTCCAGTTGAGGTAACATTTTTTCATGTGATTGGCAATTACATATTCTAAACCGTCTCGCATATCGCCTTTTTCCCATTTAATAGCAACATCAATCATTCGCTTAATGTTATTACCATAAAAACGGTACTTTGGGAAATTTTGCGGATATTTTAATGGTTCAGGACGTTGCATGAGTACTTCCTTCGAAGTTATGGGGTAGGGAGATGTCACATTTAATTTAAAATCCGACATGATAAACAATTGATCCCAAAGTTTGTGCTGAAAGTCGGGCACATCCCTTAAATGAGGTTGTAAATTACCCATTACGCTTATAATGGATTTTGCTACTTTGTTTCGTTCTTCATCATCGGCGATTGAAACAGCATAATCTACCATTTTCTGAAAATGACGCCCATATTCAGGAATAATGAGCTGTGGTCGCTCAGTATTATATTCTAAGTTTTCTACTAAATTCAATTTGAAATATTTATTTTAATAAGGAAGTATTGCAATAACGCTTGCAAAGTAACAAAATTATGCCAAAAATGCTATTTTATAAGGATATAACCCCTTTTACTTTTCCTACTTCTTTGTAATTGCGGATTACTTCTTCCGGATTTTTACAATTTACCGTAATAGAAATACTGGTATATTTTCCTTGTTTGGATTTTTTTGATTCAATCACAGCTCCTGTATTGTCGAATATTTGATGTATTTGATTAATTCTATCTTTTTCAGTTGGGACAATAAATTTGTACAAATAATCTGATGGCCAAATAGAACTTTCTTCCAATTGTACTTTTAATCTTGCATAAAACGCTTCCGCCTTTTCATTATCCATAGCGATCTTTTTGCAAATATACGGGTTACCCTGTAATTTTTTAATCTAATGGGTATTTCATTACTTTGTAGCTGAAAATCGGACATATTGAGTTCAAAAAAGATTGTTATCACTGGAGGACCAAGTACTGGAAAGACTTCAATAATAGAAAAAATTGAAGAAAAAGGGTACAAATGTTTTCCGGAAGTTTCCAGAAGTATTACGCTTGAAGCAAGGAAAGAAGGAATACCGCAGCTTTTTTTATCGGATCCTATTTTATTCAGCAAAAGAGTATTGCAAGGACGTTTAGATCAATTTATAGAGGCATCAGCGTGCACGAATGCTTACGTTTTTATGGATAGAGGACTGCCTGATGTAACGGCATATTTGAACTGTTTTGGGCAGGATTATGACGGTTATTTTGAGGATACCTGTTTTACCCACAGATATGATAGTGTATTTCTACTACCTCCCTGGGAAGCAATTCATCAGGCGGATAATGAACGGCATGAGAATTTTGAGGAAGCACTGCGAATACATCATTTTTTGGAGAAGGGTTATCAGCATTATGGTTATGACGTACATGAGGTTCCGATAGGATCGGTTACCGAACGGGTTAATTATGTTCTGGAGCACATAAAAAGTAAATCCTAATGGTACAGGACCCCAAAGAGATTATTAAGCAATATTGGGGTTTCTCTGAATTCAGAGGGTCTCAGGAGAAAATTATCACTGCGTTATTAAAAGGGAATGATGTGTTGGCACTTCTGCCAACAGGAGGGGGTAAATCGTTATGCTATCAAATTCCGGGACTGGCGCAAGAGGGTATTTGCATTGTTGTATCACCTCTGGTGGCCTTGATTCAAAATCAAGTGGACAGTCTTAAACAAAAAGGAATAAAAGCAATAGCCCTTACAGGAGGTATTCCTTTTGAGGAAGTAAATGATTTACTGGACAACTGTTTGTATGGAAATTATAAGTTTTTGTATCTCTCTCCGGAGCGTTTGCAGCAAGATTTGATAAGAGATCGAATACAGCAAATGAATGTAAATCTTTTTGCAATAGATGAAGCGCATTGCATTTCACAATGGGGCAATGATTTTAGACCTGCTTATTTACAATGTGCTTTATTAAGAGAGTTACTTCCTCAGACACCCATAATTGCCTTAACGGCAACGGCAACTCAGCAAGTGGCACATGATATTATTGAAAACCTTACCCTACAAAATCCGCTTACTGTAAAAGACTCTTTTTTCCGGGAAAACCTAACCTTCCAGGTAATTATGGAGGAAGATAAGTTGGGGAGATTAAAACAACTATGTAAAGCGGTGAAGGAAAGCGGCATTGTCTATGTTCGGACACGAAGATTGGCAGAGGAGACAGCGGCATACCTTAATAAGCATAATTGTACTGCAACTTTTTTTCACGGAGGTATATCCAAAAAAGATAAGATTGCCAAGCTTAATCTTTGGCTGGAAGATAAGGTTCAGGTTATGGTTGCCACCAATGCATTTGGCATGGGCATTGACAAGCCTAATGTTCGTTTGATAGTACATTTTCAAATCCCGGACAGTTTGGAAAACTATTTTCAGGAAGCGGGAAGGGCAGGAAGGGACAACAAACCAGCCCAAGCTATTTTGATTACGAACAAAACCGATGAAGAGCAGGTTAGAAATCAGTTTTTATCCGTATTACCTGATATTACCTTTTTGAAACTAGTGTACAACAAACTAAACAATTATTTTCAAATTCCCTATGGTGAAGGTTTTGATGAAACGTATGGATTAAATTTTAATCGCTTCTGTTTTACATACAAATTAAATCCAATGCTTACTTATAACGGTTTGCGGATATTGGATCAGAATTCGGTAATTTCACTCTCCGATAACTTTTTAAAAAGTAGTACCGTACAATTCATTGCGTCTAAGGAGCAGGTGTTCGACTATCTGGAAAGGTATTCAGATTTGGCCGCTATTATTCAGACCATTTTAAGAACCTATGGCGGAATTTTCGACTATGACACCAAAATAAATACATTGCTGGTTTCTAAAAAGGCAAATAGCTCAGAGGATAAGGTATTAAAAACATTGGATCAAATGGCAAAGGACCGAATTATAGAATATCAAGCAACCAATACAGATTTGGAGGTTACTTTTTTGGTTCCTCGTGAGGACGACAATACGATTAATATGTTTGCCAAGAAGGTTAAGGCACAACAATTGGTAAAAATCAATAATGTAGAAAGCATGCTTTCCTATATTAGAAATACAAAAGTTTGTAGAAGTGTACAACTACTTCATTACTTTGGAGAAATTGGAGTGGCTTGCGGAACCTGTGATGTCTGCCTTCGCAAAACTCCTATTGAGAAAAGTGTTCAGGAACTAATAGCGTTGGAAATAGGGAAACTTCTTTTACAAAAACCTTATTCCTCCAAGGAATTAATACAGCATTTACCATATAAGGAGAATGCCATATTATATAGTATTCAAGATTTGCTGGAAGACGATAAAATAAAAATTGATGCTAAGAATAAATATAGTTTAAAATAAGATGGAAACAATGCGTATCGTTTTTATGGGCACACCGGATTTTGCAGTAGCCACTTTGGATGCATTGGTTAGCAACGGACATTCTGTAGTAGGTGTTATTACTGCCCCAGACAAGCCGGCCGGAAGAGGAAGAAGTTTGCAAGAATCTGCGGTAAAAATGTATGCAATGAAGCAGAATCTAAAAGTGTTGCAACCTACAAATTTAAAAAGCGAATCTTTTTTGGATGAATTAAAGAAGTTAAAGGCAAATTTACAAATTGTGGTGGCTTTTAGAATGTTACCGAAGGCTGTATGGTCTATGCCTGATTACGGCACATTTAATCTTCATGCCTCTTTGTTGCCCAATTATCGGGGAGCAGCACCCATTAACTGGGCGATCATTAACGGTGAGACGGTTACCGGAGTTACCACTTTTTTTATTGATGATAAGATTGACACCGGAGCGATTATCCTTCAAGAAAAAACCACTATTGCCATAGAAGATACAGCAGGAACCTTACACGATAAATTAATGAACTTGGGTGCAGATTTGGTGCTAAAAACGGTAAGTCAAATACAAAAGAATACACTAAAAACAACCCAACAACAAGAAAAAGTAACCTTACAAATCGCCCCCAAGCTTGAAAAAGAAACATGCAGAATTAACTGGGAGCTATCCGCCGTTGGAGTTTACAATCACATAAGAGGTTTGAGTCCACATCCCGGTGCCTGGGCACTCTGGAACTATGGAGGAGAAACAGTAATACTCAAAATTTATAGCTCCGAAACAGAATCGGTTACGCACAATTTAAAAGTTGGTTCTGTTATGGTGGATAAAAAACGGTTGAAGGTTGCCGTTAAAGACGGTTTTGTTGTACCTATAGAATTACAGTTACAAGGAAAGCGCAGAATGTTTATGCACGAAATGCTAAACGGCATTCAATTAGATAAAATTGGTGACATGGTGTAAAGCCCTGTCAGCATTGGGCTGGACGAAAAAGTAAAAAAACCCTTACTTTATCAACAAACGTTTCAAGTTATCAACAAAAACGCGGATTTCCCCTTATTTTACTTGTGTTAACGGTAAATCCGTATAAATTTGTTAGAACAATAAAATTATTTTTAACAACACTTTAATTTACTTAAACTATGAACAAAACAGAATTAATCGATGCCATTGCTGCTAGCGCTGGTATCACCAAAGCAGCAGCTAAGAAAGCTTTGGAATCTTTTTTAGAGAATGTTGAGGCATCACTTAAAAAAGGCGGAAGAGTGTCTTTAGTAGGTTTCGGATCTTGGTCAGTTTCCAAAAGAGAAGCAAGAGAGGGTAGAAATCCATCCACTGGAAAAACCATCAAAATTGCTGCTAAAAATGTTGTAAAGTTTAAGGCTGGTGCTGATTTAGCCAAGGCTGTAAACTAGTTTATATTTAAAAATTAAGGAAAGCACCTCTTTTAGAGGTGCTTTTTTTGTTTTTAATAAGATTTGTCTTATTTTAGAGACATACAGTGCAAAAGATTATGATAGCTATAGAACCAAAGAAAGGCGATCTTCTTATTGCGGAACCTACGTTAACCGGGGACGTATCTTTCAATAGGTCTGTTGTACTCCTAGCGGAGCACAATCCGGAAGGTTCTGTGGGTTTTATTTTAAATAAGCCATTAGCTTATAGTATAAATGAGCTGGTTACTGAAATTAACATCCCGTTGCAGGTTTATAACGGAGGGCCCGTAGAACAGGATAATCTCTATTTTATTCATAAAGTACCCAATTTGATTGAAAACAGTATAGAAATATCGGATGGTATTTATTGGGGAGGAGATTTTGAAAAAACCATTTCCCTAATCAATGCTAAAATCATATCCCAAAAGGATATTCGTTTCTTTTTAGGTTATTCCGGTTGGGCTTCCCTCCAGTTAGATGAGGAATTGTCTTCCAAATCTTGGATTGTTGTTAAAAATAAGTACGAAAGCGACATTATAGATAAACCTTCCACGGCTTTTTGGAAAGAAAAAATGATAGAATTGGGGGGCAATTATCTTCTTTGGTCCAATGCTCCTGAAAACCCAAATTTTAATTAGTGAAGGAAATTAATAATTGCCACATTAACTAAGTTAGTCTTGCAACCGTATTTAATTTACCTATCAAATCTTTTGTTATGCTAACAGAAAACTCTTTTTTTCTGTACTTGGTAACCGGTTGTAATCCCTTAACGACATTGGTAATAAACAATTCATCTGCTTGTTGAAGTTCAAATGCAGATATGGAGGCTTCTTCAACGGTATAGCTATCGGTTTTTCGTAAAATTTCAAGCAATTTTTTCCTAAGGATCCCATTAAGGCAACCATCTTTTAGAGGAGGTGTTTTAATCGTAGTGCCTTTAACTAGAAAAATATTACCATTTAATGCTTCCACTACTTGTTTTTCAGTGTTTAGCAACAGACAACTCTCAAATCCATTTTCACGCGCAAAAATGCTTCCCACAACGTTTATAATTTTATTGTTTGTTTTTAAAGTAGAAAGCATATCCGGATTCACGTAAAAATCCTTGAAGAGCTCTACTTCAAAGGGATTTTCATCCAAAGTGTAAAATGGAAACGCTAATGACTGCGCTTCTATAATATAAGATATGTCATTGTTTGAAGGTAAATACAGACCCCCATTGTTTCTAAAAACAGTTAGTCGTACTCTTACTGCCTCAGTTTTGATTTCGTTAACACTAAGGACGTTTTGTATTTCCTTTTCTAAAAACTCCAAGGTGAAATTGTGCGGAATTTCCATACGTAGGATTCGCATGGATGCCATAAGTCTCAGATAATGATCTTCCCAAAAAAATATCTTTCCATTTACAACCCGTATCGCTTCAAAAAGAGCATCTCCGTAGCGGAGTCCTCTGTTCTCATGGTTGAGATAGCATTCGTTTTTTGAGAAAATGGATCCATTGTAATTAATCATAAAAAAAACCTTGATAATTCAAGGCCAAATATATAATCTTTATTAGAAATTACGACCCAGATTATGCCGATCCAAGAACTTGTTTTAAGTCTGAAACTTGATTAGTCCATAGCATTTTGGCTTCATCTACTTCATCTTCCTCAGCAAAATCGGTTATGAACAGGGAAACATCTTTTGTAATTTCATCTACAATTATTTTCATTTCAAAAAAGCTATCGTCTTCATTTGCGGTCCAGGTAAATTTTACAAACTCATCACTTTTTCGTTTTAAAAGTTTTGCTTGTTCTTCAGAGTCATCCCAAATAAAACTAAAAAATTCACCTCTGGAATTTACATTATCGGCAAACCACTCTGACAGTCCTGAAGGAGTTGATAAATATTGATAAAGCAACTGCGGAGATGCCTGTATTACAAACTCAATTTCAAATTTAATTTTATCACTCATTCCAATGAATTTTCTTTTGGGCAATATATAGATTTCTAAAAGATTAAAAAATAAAACCTCCTTTTATTTTTACCAACCATATTTTGATGGTCAAGAAATTAAACTTTATATTTGCAGCCGTTTAAAAAATGAGATGGCGAGGTAGCTCAGTTGGTTAGAGCGTCGGATTCATAACCCGGAGGTCGGGGGATCGTGCCCCCCTCTCGCTACGTAAAGAGCTATCTCAAAAGGGGTAGCTCTTTTTTATTTCTATGGACGAGTTTGTTGTTTACATACTGCATTCTGAATCCCATGATATATTTTACAAGGGTGTTACTTCCAACCTGATACAGAGATTCAAGTCCCATAATGAACTGGCCACCAAAGGGTATACTTTGAAATACAGACCATGGAGGGTAATCCATGTAGAATTCTTTATTACTAAAAAGGAAGCGCTAAGTCGTGAGCTATTCCTGAAATCAGGTGCTGGAAGATCTTGGATTCCCCAGCACTTCAAAAATTAAGGAGGATTCCTATCCGCCAAAGGCGGACGGGGGATCGTGCCCCCCTCTCGCTACATCATAAACAAAGGAAAACCCAAGATTAAGGTCTTGGGTTTTTTCTTTATGAACAACATTTAAATTTTTGAATCTGTAGCTTCATTATTGTTGATTGAAAACTGCAACCGCGACACAAAAATTAAGAAACACTCTAATTCTCAGATTTCTTTCAATTTTAAAGAAAAAACAGAAATGTATAATTGGAATTTTTATCTTTGGAATCTGTTGTATTAGATCTAACATATTATCGAAGTCTTTTACCTAAAAAGACCTGCTCAATACAATGAGTAGTGGAGGTATTGAAATACTCAAATTTTCAATGCTAAGATAATTATTTCCTTTCAAGCACTAATGATTTAAGCCAAAAAAATCAATACTCAAATTGATTGGTTTATCATTTGGTGTGGGTTCAACTTATCAAAATAATAATAATTAACATAATTA